>NZ_JBFTSF010000282.1:0-15245 GCF_056399905.1 Cupriavidus sp. 01L46 | reverse complement strand
GCGCAGTCCTGCTGCCTTCCTGGCGGAGGGTACGGTTGGTCATCCTCGCATCAACGTGTACGCACTGCAGTGGAATGGCCCGGTTGCATGGCCATTGCTCGCCGCGTGGCTGGAGAACCTGGCCGGTTACCTGGAGGCGCGGTTGCTGCGAGTCAAGGGGCTGGTTGTGGTGGAGGGATGCGACGAGTTGTTGCTGATCCAGGGTGTGGGGCAGCATTTCGATACGCCGCGGCGTATCGGCGCGGATGATCCATCCACCGGCAGTATGGGTGGGCGGCCGTCGAACCTTATCATCATTGCCCGCGATACTGAAATGACGGAGATMCGCGACATCGGGCCGGCGCTGTCGATGCCGTGCCGCCTGTCGATGATCCGATCGCCCGGCGCCGGCAGTGCTCCGGTCCGGCTGGCGCGGCTGCAGGAGTAGGCCAGACAAGTACTGCAAATGAAGAAACGCCGGACGGGATACCCGCACGGCGTTTTTCACTTGCAGCCCGGCGTAGGCTTCAGCGGCCCGCGAGGCTTTCCAGCGGCTGCCACTTGCCCGACACCACCTTGTAGATCGTGATGCCGCCTTCCTTCAGGTCGCCATGGCTGTCATAAGAGATTTGCTGCGAGGTGACGCCGGCCATAGCGGTCGACGCCAGCGCGGGCAGGTAGCGGTCCGGCTCGGTCGATCCCGCCTTKACCATCGCCTTCATCATGGCCATCGCGCCGTCGTAGGCATAGGGCGAATACGTCTGCACCGGCGAGCCGAAGCGCTTTTCATAGCGTTGGCTGTAAGCCTTGCCGCCCGGCATCTGGTCCAGGGGCAAGCCTGCTAACGAACAGATGGCACCCTCCGCCGCCGTGCCTGCCAGGCGGATGAAATTGTCGGTCTTCGACATCTCGCCCGAAACTAGGACCGATTTCATGCCCAGCTCGCGCATCTGCTTGGCCAACGGTGCAGATTGCGCCTCCGCGCCGCCGTAAAACACCACGTCCGGGGACAGGCGCTTCAGGTTGGTCAGCACGGCCTTGAAGTCGACCGCCTTGTCGTTGGTGAATTCACGGCGCACGATAGCGCCGCCCGCCGTGCGCGCAGCCTTCTCGAATTCGTCTGCCAGGCCTTGGCCATAGGCCGTGCGGTCGTCGATGATGGCGATCTTCTTCGCTCCCAGCTTGGAGACCACATAGGCCCCCACCACGCTACCCTGCTGGGTGTCCGAGGTCATCATGCGGAAGGTGGTCTTGAAGCCCTGGCGCGTGTACTCGGGCGCCGTGGCCATGGAGATCTGAGGCACGCCGGCGCGGCTGTACACCGCTGACGCTGGGATGCTTGTGCCGGAATTGAAGTGTCCGAGCATCCCCTTGATGCCGCCATCGACCAGCTTCTGCGCTACCACCGAGCCAGTCTTGGGATCAGCCTGGTCGTCCTCGGCGGCGAGGGCAAAACGGACCTCGCGTCCGCCGATCTTGGGATGGCTGGCGTTGAAGTCCTCCAGTGCGAGCGTCACCCCGTTCTGCATGTCCTTGCCGTACTGCGCCTGGCCGCCGGTCATGGGGGCGGCAAAACCAAGCCTCACTTCCTGGACCTGCGCCTGTGTGAACGGGCTGGCCAACACCAGCGTGGCTGCGGCGCAGGCGCTCAACGTGATGCTTCGATTGCAATGCTTCATCTATTTCTCCTTGTTTTATTGATGGGTGGTGCTACGTACGCGGTCACGGAATCCCAGCGTTACGCCGAGGAAGCTGACGGCTGCTGCCGCGATGACATAGATAGCCGGCGCCATGGCGCTGCCGGTGGTGGCGATGAGCCAGGTGAGGATCAGCGAGGCGAAGCCGCCGAAGGTCATCACCGCGACGTTGTAGGCAACCGAGAGTCCGGTGGACAGGATCTTGGTGGGGAATATCTCCGAGAACGCGGCGAGGATGGGGCCGGTGTATCCGGCAATCAGCACACCGAACACCGCCTGGAACAGGATCAGGTTGAACTGGGTCGGCGCCGACACCACCAGTGCGAACATCGGATAGGCGATCAGCAGGATCCCGCCGGAACTGAAGGCCAGAAGCTTGCGGCGTCCGATGCGGTCCGACCAGGCGCCGACGAAGGGAGACAGTATGGTGATGATGAGGCCGCCTACCACGCCGGCGATGAAGGACATCGACTGCGGCATCTTGAGCGTCTTGACAGCGTAGGTCGGCATGTAGAACAGCAGCACGTAGATGCAGACCGTCCACAGGATCACCATCGAGAACGTGGTGAAGGTCTCGCGTGGATAGTTCAGCAGCACTTCCGTGAAGGGCTTCTTGACCTTGTCCTTGTTGGCGAGGAAGGCCGGGGTCTCGTCCACGCCGCTGCGGATGTAGAAGCCGATGGGGCCGATCAGGATGCCGAGCAGGAAGGGAACGCGCCAACCCCACGCCTTGACCTCGGCCGGCGTGAGYCACAGCGTCAGTACCGTCCCCGCGAGCGCACCGAGTACCACCGCGAATCCGATGCTGCTCTGGATCCAGCTTGCGTAGTAGCCCTTCTGGTCCTCGGGCGCATGTTCGGTCAGGAAGGCCGTGGCGCTGCCCATTTCCCCACCGGCCGAGAAGCCTTGCAACAGGCGCGCGATGATGATCAGCACAGGTGCGCCGATGCCGATCTGGTCATACGTCGGCGCCAGCCCGATCAGTGCCGTGCCGGCCGCCATCAGCAAGATGGTCAGCGACAGAGCCGCCTTGCGGCCCACGCGGTCGGAGTACATGCCAATCAGGATGCCGCCGATCGGTCGGACGACAAAGCCCACGCCGAACGTAGCCACCGACAGCATCAACGAGGTGAGCTCGTTGCCGGTGGGGAAGAACAGTTGCCCGATAGTGATGGCAAAGAAGCCATACACCATGAAGTCGAACCACTCGAAGCCATTGCCCAATATCGTCGCCGTGATTGCGCGCCGCCGGCGCCTGGCCTCGTCCGGCGAGGCCGCTATTGATGCTGTCATCTCCATTTTCGTTTCCTTTCCTCTGGCAGTTTCGATTTCCGCCGGCCACTGACAATCCTGACCGGCCTGTAGCGGCTGCTTGCAGCGCTGCATTGCATTCAATAGCAGTGCGGATGGCATTCCTATCTACGTTTTGCAGGAATCGTCGAGGCAGTCGTCCATCACTGAATAGGAGTCCTCAACACTGGTGCGCCTTGATGCTTGTTTGTGGTGCGATCGCCGGCGGCGCGAACGATTGCGTAGCTTTGGCCGGTTGCCTCTCCAAAGGGTTGATGGCTAAGGGCACTGGCGTCGCCGTCTGTGAACAGGTTCCGCAATTCGATCGATACCGGAAGAACTTTGATGGCGTCTCTGCACTTCGCTGGTGCGTGTTCTGCATCAAGAACAGGGAATCGCATTTTTTGCGAAAGACCGTGCGATACATACGAAAGCAATGCCCTCATTCCCTATCTGGTGCAGGTAGTCGCGCGGCAACGCCGATCCTAAGATGATATCGACCCCCGCTATGGGGCGACGGCTACCCTGAAACGACGAAAGTCCAGAGAAAGTGAGGACAAGAGATGGCAGTGGATACGAACAAGCAGACGGCGCTCGCGAAAGCGCGCTCGGAACATGTGGCGCGTGGTGTGGTGACCGCCCACCCGATCTTTATCGAGCGCGCGCAAGGCTCGCACGTGTGGGATACAGAAGGCCGTAGCTATCTGGATTTCGTCGGCGGCATCGGCGTGCTGAATGTCGGCCACAATCACCCGCGTGTGGTGGAGGCGGTCAAGAAGCAACTCGACCGGCTGAGCCATGCAGCATTTCAGGTGGCCGGCTACGATGTCTACATCGATCTGGCCGCGCGCCTGAACGCACTGATCGGCGGCGATGACGTCTACAAAACCGTATTCCTGACCACCGGCGCGGAAGCTGTGGAGAATGCCATCAAGATCGCACGCGCTCACCGCAATGCGCCCGGCGTGATCGCGTTCCGCGGAGGCTTCCACGGCCGCACTTTGCTCGGCATGACGCTGACCGGCATGAGCACGCCTTACAAGCAGAACTTCGGGCCGTTTGCCGGCGACGTCTACCACACGCCGTATCCCGATCCGTATCGCGGCTTCAGCGGCGACGATGCGCTGCGTGCCCTCCACGAGTTGTTTGCTACACAGATCACGCCCGAGCGCGTCGCCGCGATCATCATCGAACTGGTGCAAGGCGATGGCGGCTTCCTCGCCGCGGGCGAGGATTTCCTGCGCAAGCTGCGCGCCCTGGCCACAAAGCACGGCATTGTCCTGATCGCGGACGAAATTCAGACCGGCTTTGGACGCACAGGCGAGCTGTTTGCCTTCCAGCAGGCCAACATTAAGCCTGACCTCGTCACCGTGGCCAAGAGCCTGGCGGGCGGTTTGCCGCTGTCGGCCGTCGTAGGCCGCGCCGACATCATGGACGCGCCCGAGCCGGGCGGCCTGGGTGGTACCTACGCCGGCAGCCCCCTGGCATGCGCCGCCGCGCTCGCCGTGCTCGATTTGTTCCAGAAGGACGGGTTGCTGGAACAGGCCAATCGTCTGGGTGACGTACTGCGCACGGGCCTGGAAGAATTGGCACTACGGCACGCCGAGATTGGTACCATTCGCGGTGTGGGGCCGATGCTGGCGCTGGAGTTCGTCAAGAACGGCGATCCTATGCAGCCCGATGCCGGCTTCGCCCAGCGTGTCATCGACGCTTGCCGTGAAGGTGGCCTGCTGGTAATCAAGTGCGGTGTGCATCGCAACAATGTGCGTCTGCTGGCGCCATTGACAACGATGCTCGACGACGCGCGCGAAGCCGTGGCGATTCTTGGGCGAGCCATCGAGACGGCCCGTGCGCACTGAGGCGCGGCGGGCTCGCCCACAATAGCAAGGACATCATGGAAAGCGAGATTGCGGCAAAGTTCGCCGGCAAGACAGTATTGACGATCGACGTCTACGGCACGCTGATCGATTGGGAGCGGGGCATCTGCGATGCGCTCGGCCCGATCCTGCGTGACCGGGGGCACTCGATCGGGGATGACGACATGCTGGAGCGCTATGCCTGGCACGAGTCCGCCCTGGAAGCCGGCCCCTACATGACTTATCGAGAGATCCTCGAAGAGGCATTACGGCGCATTGCCGGGGACCTGGGTTTCGAGCCCAACGAGGTCGAACTGGACGCATTCTCGCATTCCGTGGGTGACTGGCCTGTTTTCCCGGATTCCCATGACGCGCTGCTTGGGCTGCAGCGGCGCTTCCGACTCGCTGTCATCACCAACGGTGACGATGAGTTCTTTGCGTTGTCCAACAAACGCCTGGGAATCGAGTTCGATCATGTCATCACCGCGCAGCAGGCGCGCAGCTACAAGCCCTCGCTGAACAATTTCCACGTTGCGCTCGGCCGCATCGAGACACCGCGGTCGCAGATTCTCCACGTCGCGCAGAGTCTCTTTCACGATCACGTCCCGGCGCAGGCGCTGGGCCTGCAGACGGTATGGATCAATCGTCGTGTCGGCAAGCCAGGATTCGGCGCGGTGCCCAAGGCCAACGCGGTTCCGGACGCGGAGTTCCCGGACATGCGGTCCTTTGCGCTGGCCATGCTGTGAAGTGCGATGGAAAACTCGCGACACGGTTGATCCGCCCTGTGTTTTTGATAGCGGCGCCGCCGCGATAGAATCGCCCGCTCACGAAAATCATGGACATCTCGACGGCACTAGTTTCGACGGTTCTGCGCAGCGCACGCGTGGTGGCAGGACAAGGCGCCCTCACGAACGAGATCCGCTGGGTCCATATGGTAGACCACCCAGACATCGCCGCATGGGTTCAGGGCGGACAGTTGTTGCTGACCACCGGCTATAACTGGCCGCGCGACGAGGCATCGGCCCGCGCGCTGATCCGCGCGTTGCGAGAGCGGGATCTGGCGGGCGTCGTGCTGGCAGTGCCGAATTTCCTCGAGCATTTCCCCGAAGGGTCCGTGGAGGCCGCCAACGAAGTTGGGCTGCCGCTTCTCGAACTCGACTGGGYGATTCCGTTCAGCGCGATTACGGAGGAAATCCACTCCAGCATCATTCGCCGCCAAAGCGAGCTGATCGAACGCTCGGACGAAATTCACCGCGCGCTGACAGACGCCGCAGTGATGGCCAACACGCTTGGCGACCTGGCGCACGCGCTGAGCAATCTATTGGATCGCAAGGTCAATTTTGTCGATACCGACGGCCTGCTCCTGGGGTCGAGTGAAAGCGAACAGAGTGATGGCGMGCTGGCAAAGAAGGAGCACACCTATTTCCGCGTGCTGAACAATCGTCTCATCCTGCGCCAGATACTGGACAGCGTGAGCCCGGTCCTGATCGATGCGCAGTCAGAGACCGGCATGCCGCGCAGGCTCGGCTGCCCGATCCGGATCCGCGGGGAGATGGCTGCCATCGTGTTCGTCGACGAAGGCGACAGTCCGCTTGGCGAACTGGAGATTCGGGCGGCGGAGCGTGCTTCCATCATCGGCGCGCTGCATCTTGCGCATATGCGGGCACTGCATCTTCAGGAAGAGCGCCTCGGTTACGCGCTAGTCGGCACGTTGCTCGAAGGCAAGTTCGAGGAAACCCCTTCGGCTCTCGAGCGTGCACGCGTGGGTGGATGGAATCCAGCAGGTGAGTACCGAGTCTGCCTTGTATTGCTTGACGAACCACTGCCGCTCTCACGGGAAGGCTTTTTGCGCCGGGAGCGCTGGGTTGAGCGCTTGCGCAAGTATCTTGATGGTCTTGGCGAGCCACCTTTGATCCTCGTATCGCTGAACCAGATTACCTTTCTGTTGTCTTCGCAGTTCGAATTGGAACCCCTGTGGCGCGTGCTGGGCAGCCGTGGTGCGGCGCTGGCTGTGAGCCGCTCGCATAGCGGTGTGGCTGGTATGGCCCAGGGCGGCAAGGACGTGCAGTCGCTCCTGCCGCTGCTCAAGCCTGGCAAGCTGCATCACTTCCAGGAAGTGATGTTTCCCCGGGCGCTGATGGGCGATGCTGGCGCGCGTGAGCTGTTCATCGGTAGCAAGCTGGGTCCGCTCATGGCGGACAAGAAGAATGAGTCGCTGCTGGAGACGCTTGAGGTACTCTGCTCGGAGGGATTCCAACTGGCAAACACCGCCCGTCGACTCGGCATACACATCAGCACGCTGCGCTACCGCGTGGAACGCATCGAAACGCTGCTGGGTACTCCGCTGGAGGACCAGGGAAACCGGTTCGAGCTGCAGGTGGCGGTTGCCCTGTATCGGCTTTCCGAAGAATAGAACGCATGCTCTCTGTGGCACGGCCTTGCCATCATCTGGCTCGGTGCGCGATCGCATCGGCCATCTCATTGAATCTCAACGACCAGGAGTCATGCATGAGTGCATATGAAGCATTTGCGTCCGTCGACATGCGTGTCGGCACGATCGTTCGCGTCGAACTGAACGAGAAGGCCCGCAACCCGGCCTACAAGATGTGGATCGATCTGGGGGAGCTCGGGACGTTGACGTCGAGCGGGCAGTATGTGAATCGCTACCAGGCCGAGGAACTGGTCGGCAGGGTTGTGGTCTGTGCCACCAACCTGGGGGAGCGCCGAATCGCCGGCTTCCTGTCCCAAGTGCTTGTGATGGGGGTGGAGTCCGAGCCGTCGGTGGTGAATCTGTTGACGGTGGATGGCAGTGTGCCGAACGGCAGCAAGGTGTTCTAAGTTCACTGAATGCACTATGGCCTAAGCCATAGTGCATGCTCTCAAGTATTGATGCCGACCATGCCGTACTCCAGTGCTTCGCCGACACGGAACACGCGGTTCAGATCGCGCGAGAACAGATAGGCGGCGAGGCCGTACGGCGTGTCGTTGGCGCGGCGGATCACTTCAGTCTCGCTGTCGAAGCGGAAGAGTGCCGCCACCGGACCGAAGGTCTCCTCGCTGGCCACCAACATCTCGTCGGTGGCGCCTGCAACCACGGTTGGCTGGAAGAACTGCGCACCACGCTCGGTGGATTTGCCACCCAGCATAACCTGAGCGCCCTTTGCCACTGCGTCGCTGACGTGGTTCGTCACTTTGTCCAGCGCTGCCTTGTTGATCAGCGGGCCGATCGTCACGCCCGCCTCGGTTCCAACTCCGACGTGCAGCTTCTTCACGTTCTCCACCAGGCGAGCGATGAACTGATCGTAGATCCCTGCCTGTACGTAGATCCGATTGGCGCAGACGCAGGTCTGGCCGCTGTTGCGGAATTTGCTGGCCATCACGCCGGCCACGGCGGCGTCGAGGTCTGCGTCGTCGAACACGATCACCGGGGCATTGCCTCCGAGTTCCATGCTCACGCGCTTGACGGTGTCCGCGCACTGGCGCAGCAGTAGTTTGCCGACATGGGTCGAGCCGGTGAACGTCAGCTTGCGCACGATAGGATTGGCGGTAAGTTCACCGCCGATGGCTAGCGGCCGGCCAGTCACGATGTTGAGCACGCCGGCGGGGAAGCCGGCGCGCTTGCCGAGTTCGGCCAATGCCAGCGCCGAGTAGGGCGTGAGCTCCGAGGGCTTGACCACCACGGTGCAGCCGGCGGCCAGTGCCGGTGCCAGCTTGCGGGTGATCATTGCATTGGGAAAGTTCCAAGGGGTAATGGCCGCACAGACGCCCACCGGCACCTTGCGCACGACGATCCGGCGACCCGCCTGCGTAGCCGGGATGGTTTCGCCATAGGCACGGATACCTTCCTCGGCAAACCATTGAACGAACGACGCGCCGTACAGGATCTCGCCGCGCGACTCCGCCAGCGGCTTGCCTTGTTCTAGGGTCATTAGCAGCGCCAGGTCGTCGACGTGCGCCAGCATCAAGTCGTGCCATTTGCGCAGCATGGCCGCCCGCTCGTGGGTGGTCAGCGCGCTCCAGGCGGGCAAGGCGCGATTCGCAGCCTCGATGGCGGCGCGGGTGTCCTGCTCGTCGCAGTCGGGGATGGTACCCAGCGTAGCTCCGGAGGCGGGATCAACTACGTCGAGTGTTTGGCCGGAGCGAGCATTTGCCCACTCACCGCCGATAAATGCTTGCTGGCACAGCAGTGCCGGGTCCGTCAGTTTGATCATTTCGAAATCCTGGTGAGGCGGCCGCGGCCGCCGCGGCGCTGCCTGTCGATGGCATGAACCGTCGGCAGGCAGCCTAGGGGAAGCCCTTCAGCCACTCAGTTCTTCAGTTCTTCCTGATGCGCACGTGCCAGCGCGGCCATGCTCTCAAAGCGGAAGTCATACTTGGGCGTACCCGGGGGAGGCATAGTCGCGCCCCAGCCCTTGTCGGCGTGGCGGCGGTCGATCCAAGCGGAGGCCAGGCCAAAGCCGTTAGCAGGCGCGTGGTCGTGGAACAGGCTCTGCGCCGTGTGCAGAATGTCTGCCTTCCCGAGGCCGTGATCCTGCTTCAAACGCGCAAGCATGTATTCGAAATTGCGCGGACTCGGCTTGTACGAGCCAATGTCCTGGGCGCTGTAGATCGCATCGAACTCCACGCCCAACCGTGCATTGCTGGCGCGGAAGGAGACGCGGTCGACGTTGGATAGGATCACCAGCTTGAAATGCTGCTTGAGGTAGCGCAGGGCTTCCACCGAATCGGGGAATTCGGGCCAGTCGTGCACCGATGCGCCAAAAATGTTGGCTTCCTCGTCGGTCACGCCCACGTTCCAGGTGTTGGCCAGGCGGCGGTACACCACGCCCAGCAGCACCGAGTAGGCCAGGGCCGGTGTCAGGATCTCTTGGTCGGCTTCATGTTTCGCGTAGACCTCCAGGATCTCGTCACGTGAATTCGCGGTCAGGCCGGCCTTCTCGATCAGCGGCCGCAGGCCGTTGAAGATGCCGGTCTCCCAGTCGATCAACGTGCCGTAGCAGTCGAAGGTCAGTACTTTGAAGTCTTTGAGTTTCATGGTGGCTCCTGGTTAGAGAGTGTCTGCGACTGCTTTGTCGAGGGAGAATCGCAGGATTTGGATCAGTGTATCCACGTCGGCCTTGGTGTAGTTCAGGGCCGGAGCGAATCCGAGAATGTCGTCGGAGAAGGCGCGGAAAACCAGGCCTTCCTCGAGCGCGTGCGTCAATACGCGTTCGCCGAGTCGATGGTCTTTCGATGGCTTTTGCTTGGTGGTCTTGTCGGTCACCAGTTCTACGGCCGCCAACATGCCGCTTCCGCGCACCTCGCCCACATAAGGCAGCAACTCAAGTGCCTTGAGCTGATCGAGGAAGTACTCGCCGATCCGTACGCCGTTGTCGAGCAGGCCCCCGTCGAGGTAAAGGTCGAGCGCGGCGTTGGCAACGGCGGCACTGACCGGATGGCCGGAGTAGGTCTGGCCGTGGCCGAAGGCTTGACCTTCGCCTCCGTCGGCGATGGCACTGTATATCCGGTCGTTGATCAGGGTTGCGCTCATGGGCGCGTAGCCGGAAGTGAGGCCCTTGGCGAGCGTCAGGATGTCCGGGCTCACGCCTTCTCTCTCGCAGGCGAACAACKGACCAGCGCGACCGAAGCCGGTGATGACCTCGTCGACGATCAGCAGGATGCCGAGACGGTCGCAGGTGGCCCGCATCGCTCGCAGGAAGCCGGGCGGAGGCACGATTACGCCGCCTGAACCCTGGATGGGTTCGCAGATGAAGGCAGCCACGCGTTGCGCGCCGATCTCCTCCACCTTGGCCTCCAGCGCGCGGACCGTGCTGTCCAGTACGGCTGCCGGTTCGGGGCCGGCCGGATGGCGATAGGGGTACGGTGAGGGAATGTGGTGCTGGTTTGCTGCCGGCACGTCGAAGTAGCGATGGAACAGCGGCAGCGCGGTCAAGCCGCTGCCAGTGGTGGAGCTGCCGTGGTAACCACGCTGCAGCCCAATGAAATGCTTCTTCTCGGGCTGGCCGGTGGCGTTGAAGAAGTAGCGCACGACGCGGATTGCCGTATCGACGGCATCGGAGCCCCCCTGACCGAACAGTACCCGGCTCAAGCCTTTCGGCGCTAGTTCGGCCAGCCGCGCGGCAAGACGTATGGCCGGCTCGCTCGCAAAGTGGAAGTAGCCGGTGGCATAGGGCAATTGTTCCAACTGCCGCGTTGCGGCTTCGACCAGCGACGCCTGGCCATAGCCGGCATTTACACACCACAGCCCCGAGAAGGCATCCTGTACTCGGCGGCCTTCGGTGTCGATCAGGTGGACACCTTTGGCGGATTGCCAGATGCGTGCGCCGCGCGCTTCGTGTTGGCGCAGCGGGGTGACGGGATGCACCCAATGGGCGCAGTCCTGCTCGACAAGCGATCGTGAATTCGACATGGTCGGTCTTCTCTCAATGGGTCTGGACGGTAGGCGAGGGAGCGTCGGCCGGCTATGCGGTGGTGTTGGCGGCGCTGTCCAGGGCCGGCAGCACCTTGCCGGGGTTGAGCAAGTTGCGGGGATCGAGCGCACGCTTGACCTTCCATGCGAGCTCGAGCTCGGTGCGGCTGCGTACCGCCAGCAGTTCGTCGCGCTTGGCCACGCCCACGCCATGCTCGGCGGAGATCGAACCGGCAAGCGCAGTGGCGGCGTCGTCGATGATGCGCGTGATGGCGTCGCCGTGGACCTGCAGGTAGGCCTCTGCCTCCGTCTGAGCCGGGCGCAGCGGGTTGAAGTGGACGTTGCCGTCGCCCATGTGCCCGTAGACGATCATCCGGGTGCCGGGTGCTTGGTTCAGCACCGCAGTGGTGGTGGACGCGATGAATCCGGGGATGCTTGATAGCGGCACGGAGACGTCGCAGCGCACGCTGCCGCGTGCCTGCGTCTGCGCATCGGAAATCTCTTCGCGGATCAGCCAGAAGTCGGCAGCCTGCCGATCGCTTGAGGCGAGCGCCGCGTCGGCGATCCAGCCCTGTTCCCCGGCGTCGGCTAGCGCGGCGCAGAAGGCGTCGTCCGCGCTTGCCTGGTCGTCGGTCGACGAGGATTCGACCAGCACGTACCAACCATGCGTGCTCGGCAAGGGCGAGGCCTGCCGTCCGAGATGCGCCAGCACCAGGTCCATCGCGTCGGCGGAGATCAGTTCGAAGGCGGTGACGTCATTGCCGAGCCGCCCGCGGAGGTAGCCGAACAGGGAGAGTGCCGCTGTCGGGTCGGGGACGCCGAGGAAGGCCATGGATACCGAGCGGGGGCGGGGAAACAGCTTGAGTACGGCTGCCGTTATGATCCCCAGCGTGCCTTCGGTGCCGATGAACAGGTGCTTGAGGTCGTAGCCCGCGTTATCCTTGCGCAAGGCGCGCAGCCCATCCCATATCTCGCCATTGGGAAGCACCACCTCCAGCCCGAGCACCAGATCACGCATGTTGCCGTAGCGAAGCACGGCCGTGCCGCCGGCGTTCGTAGAGAGGTTGCCGCCAATCTGGCAGCTACCTTCCGAGCCGATGCGCAGCGGGAAGAGGCTTCCTGCCTCCTCCGCGACACCGCGTGCTCGGTGCAGGGTCACCCCGGCCTCGAGCACCATGCTGGCGTTGACGGCGTCCACGGAGCGCACGCGGTTCAGGCGCGCCAGGCTGAGGATTAAGGACTGGCCACTGCCATCCGGCACGCTGCCGCCCAGCAGGGATGTGTTGCCGCCTTGTGGCACGACGGAGATGCCCTGCTCATAGCAATAAGCCATGACCGCGCTGACTTCGGTCGTGCTGCCCGGCCGTGCCACCGCCAGTGCCTTGCCGCGGTAGACACGCCGGTAGTCGGTTGCGTAGGGCTCGGCATCGGGACCAACCAGCAAATTGGCTGCGCCGACGATAGTGCTCAAGTGATCTAGGTGGTTTTGCGGCATGGTCACGCTCCGGCGTCTCGCTTTTTGCGAGTGAGTTGAGTTGGATGGGGGTGGCCTTGATGTTCAGCGTTAAGTGACCGTACCCATTCCGATATGACACAAGCTTATTGCCAGAACGCCTAGCGCGATATGTACGAGTAATAGGGATTCGCGTGGCCGCTTTCCGATGTTTTGCACAGTGGACCAGTGGCCGGGGGGGGCGAATCTGGTGCATGTCATCGAGGTGAGGGGTTAGATGTCGCCTGACATGACGCCGTCGGAACGTCAGTTGGCCGGTGGTGCATTGCCCAGTGTTCTCAGGCTCCGCGGACCCGCCCGCTAGTCAGTTGGCGACTCGCGCGCGATTCCCTTTGGGGTCGAGTACGCAAGATGCTTGAAGTCCCTTCCCGGTGAACTTCAGCCTTGTCATAAAAAGTGCCGAAATGCTCACCGAGGTTGTTGGTGGCGCGGGCAGAGACGATGGGCCAGTTGGCTCAGGCAGCCGTCGTCGGTAGAGTTTGGACTTTCACCGTGCATGTATTAGTGCAGCGCGGCGCCGTAAGCGCCTATTGAGCTACTGTTCGTTCATGTCGCCATTGGGCTCTGGACCGCATGCGCCGGTAGGCTGCCCAGAACAATACTCGCAATGGACGCCCAGCATCTCCTGCCATGATCGTCTCACAGCGCTCCGGGGCCAGATCAACTTTGACACCGAGTTCTGCGGCTGCCGCGTAGCATAGGATGCGATCTCTTGTCACGCTGGTGCGCAATTGTTCGTCGATCACGGCGCACAGCATCTCCGGGTACGCTGTCGAGTTGCCACATCTTGCCGCCTGTGTCGCGCGGTGCTCCAGATGTCGGCTGAATGCGTGTACCTCCTGAAGAAGGTCTGCAAATGCCGATGCGGGATTCTGATTCTGCAAGGTCATGCTGAGAAGTACTAGGTGGCGGTAGCCTGGGAACTCGAGATATGCGCAGCGCGCGGACTTGAGGCGCGCGATGGTCCTAGGTGGGTCATAGCCTAGCAAGGACCAATGCGCGAGAAGTCTACGTCGAGGACTTGTGCGTTGCCTACGTAGGAAAAGTAGGACTGAACGCGAGCGACCACCTTTCCCGATCAGGTAGGCGCTTGCCGCCCCCTCCGAGACATCGGCCGACAATCCGACCTTCGCAAGCAGGCGATAGAGCGGCGGCTCTCGAATGGCAGACTACCGGAACTGCCGCATGGAGCTTCGCTTCGCGTATCCCCTCAACCTTGCCGAGTTGTAYGAGGTGCCGTCACAGTAGCCACCCGGCTATCCTAGGCGAGTCGAGTCAGTTTAACCTCGGCAAGGTATTCGTTTTACGGGGGCAAGTTCAGTGGTGCGAGCGAGACCACATAAAAAATTGTGTCTAACCCACTACCGTCGTTGCTCAATTATTCAGTATCCACCTCTGGCCACAACTTCGGAAAGAGGAATCTCAGACTCCTCAATGGCAGGGAAAAATTGAGTGAGTCGCGGTGTGATTCTGACTGCAGAATTCCGAAGTCAAGAAGGCTGCGAGTGATGCGCCGAACCGTCGTGTCGCTCTCACCGAGAATCTGACCGAACTCTGCTCGAGATAGGGGGCGCATCATCGCGACCGATTCCAAGGCCAAGACAGTCTTCTCGGGTTTAATGACCGATTTCTCCGAACCTATTAGCCAAGGATTCGTGTCAAGGTAAATCAGCAAGTCTCGAAGTCGTGCGCGCAAGCCATCGAGCTCCATCATCTTAAGCATGAAATTCACTTGGTCCAGGCAGCATTCGAGGAAGTAGTGCACGAACTTGACCAGTTCCTCCTGCGACAGGTTTCCTCGCCCGTCTAATTCATTGCGTCTTTGTTGGTCTGCGGAGGCCAGGCGCAAGTAGTACTCCTGATGCGTCCGAGCGAATCCACGTAGTGGTGACCAAAGCCCATCCGTCAGTCCAGAGGCGTGAAGAGTGAGATGCGAGTGGAGGCGGCAGGCTCGGCCATTGCCGTCAATGAACGGGTGAATCCAAGCCAGGCGATGATGGGAGCAAGCGGCAGCAATCAACTGGTGTTCGAACCCCCTGATGCGCGAGTAGCGAGTACTCCATTCTTCGAGTAACCGAGGAATAAGCGCGACTGGCGGAGCATCGTGCGTGCCCACGCTCACGACCTTCTCCCGAAACTCACCAGGATGAATTGGTTCTCCCTGTTCGGTGAATCGAAACTGAGGAGGCATGCCCTCGAAGAACAGCTGATGAATGCGCTGTACCTTACTTGGGGCGAACATCTGGGCGGTATCTTCTCCTTGCCACTCCACCTCCAGTGCCTCTTCGGTTCGGATGTGCGCAATGGCCATGAGCTGCTTCTTGTACTCCTCCTGGTCTTCCGCGTAGTGCTTCTTCAGCGCTTGTTCGATGCTTTTCGGCGTTGTGTGCTGGCCCTCAATCTTGTTCGAATAGTATGAGTTCATGCTCCGCAACAAAGGTGCCAGCGCTGCCGCGACGGGCCCGCGGCCGTTTGTGAGCAGTGTTCTTGCCTTCTTAGCC
>NZ_JBFTSF010000281.1:0-7893 GCF_056399905.1 Cupriavidus sp. 01L46 | reverse complement strand
GCGTTGTACCAGTGATGTAGGCCGCCTGCGGACCTGCCAGGAAGGCCACCGCGTGCGCGATGTCCTCCGGCTGGCCGAGCCGGCCCAACGGGATCTGCGTCTTCAGTGCCGCATGCTGCTCTTCCGACAGAACCTTGGTCATGTCGGTATCGATGAAGCCCGGCGCCACACAATTGACGGTGACGTTGCGGCTGCCGATCTCGCGCGCGAGCGCGCGGCTCATGCCTTCCACGCCGGCCTTGGCCGCTGCGTAGTTCATCTGGCCCGGGTTGCCGGTCGAGCCGACCACCGAGGTGATGTTGATGATACGGCCACCGCGGGCCTTCATCATCGGGCGCAGCACGGCGCGCGACAGGCGGAACACCGCCGTCATATTGGTCTCGATCACCGCGCCCCAGTCCTCGTCCTTCATGCGCATGGCAAGCTGGTCCTGGGTAATGCCGGCATTGTTCACCAGCACGCCCAGGCTGCCATGTGCCTTGACCAGTTCGTCGATCAGCGCTTCCGACGCCGCTGCATCATTGACGTTGAGCACAGCGCCGCGGCCCTTGCCGCCGGCTGCCGCCAGGTACTCGCTGATGGCAGCTGCACCTGCCTCGCTGGTGGCGGTACCCACCACGGTGGCGCCCTGGGCGGCCAGTTCCAGTGCGATGGCGCGGCCAATGCCGCGCGATGCGCCGGTTACCAGCGCGACCTGGTTTTCCAGAAATTTTGTCATTGCGTTGGTCCTTGTTTACTTCAGCAGCGCCAGCGTGTCCTGCAGCGAGGCCGGATCGAAGATCGCCCCGCCCACCAGGCTGCCGTCGATGCGCTTGGTCATGCCGGCCAGCACCTTGCCGGGGCCGCACTCGATCACATGGGTCACGCCTTCGGCAGCGATCTTCTGCACGCACTCGACCCAGCGCACCGGGGCTGCGGCCTKGCGGACCAGCGCGTCCTTGATGGCTTGCGGATCATTGACGATGGCCACATCGACGTTGTTCACCAGCGGAATCGACGGCGCAGAGAACACCATGCCGGCCATGCGCTCGCGCAGGCGGTCCGATGCGGGCTTGAGCAGCGACGAGTGGAACGGCGCCGACACCGGCAGCGGCAGCGCGCGCTTGGCGCCGCGTGCCTTGGCCAATTCGCAGGCCTTCTCCACGGCACCCTTGTTGCCGGCGATCACCACCTGTAACGGGGCGTTGAAGTTCACGGCCTCCACCACGCCGGCACCGGTCGCCGAGGCTTCAGCGCAAGCGGCGCGCACGTCGTCGTCGGACAGGCCCAGGATGGCCGCCATGCCGCCCTCGCCAACCGGCACGGCCTCCTGCATGGCTTGTGCGCGGAAGCGCACCAGCGGCACCGCGTCAGCGAAGGGGATCACGCCGGCTGCCACCAGCGYGGAATATTCACCCAGGCTGTGCCCCGCCACCACGGCCGGAGCCGGGCCGCCGGCGTCGAGCCAGGCGCGGTAGATGGCCACCGCGGCGGTCAGCATCACCGGTTGCGTGTTGGTGGTGAGGTTCAGGTCCTCGGCCGGGCCTTCGGCGATCAGTCGGCCCAGATCCTGCCCAAGTGCGGCGGATGCCTCATCCAGCGTGGCGCGGACTACCGCATTGCCGGCAAAGGCGTTGAGCATGCCAACTGCCTGCGAGCCTTGCCCTGGGAATACAAAGGAGAATTTCATCGCAATCGAATCGTAAAGATGAATAGCGCCAGGTCGGTGCAGCGGCATGACACCGCCGCGCCGGCCCGAATATTACATGCGCAGCAGTACCGCGCCCCAGGTGAATCCGCCGCCCACGCCTTCCATCAGCACGTGATGCCCCGCACCGATGCGGCCATCGCGCACCGCTACGTCGAGCGCCAGCGGGATCGAGGCAGCCGAGGTGTTGCCGTGCTCATGCACCGTAGCTACCATGCGCTCGGCGGGCAGGCCAAGCTTTTTGGCCGTGCTTTGCATAATGCGGATATTGGCCTGGTGCGGAATCAGCCAGTCGACCTTTTCCGCCGGGAACTGCGCGCCCGCGAGTGCTTCGCGCGCTACCTTGTCGAGCACGGTGACCGCCAGTTTGAACACAGCCTGGCCATCCATGTGCAAGAAGGGGTTGCCAGTGATATTGCCGCCCGAGACGTTGCCCGGCACGCACAGGATATCCACATGGCTGCCGTCGGAGTGCATCGCCGACGACAAGATGCCGGGCTCCTCGGAGGCCGACAGCACGACTGCGCCGGCACCGTCGCCGAACAGCACGCAGGTGGTGCGGTCGTTGAAATCCAGGATGCGGGAAAACACTTCCGAGCCAATCACCAGCGCATTGCGGTGTGAACCGCTGCGGATGAATTTCTCGGCGGTGGCCAGCGCATAGACAAAGCCGGAGCACACGGCCTGCAGGTCGAACGCCGCGCAGTTGTTGGTGATGCCAAGCTTCTGCTGCACCAGGCAGGCGGTGCTGGGGAAGACGAAATCGGGCGTGGAAGTGGCAACGATGATCAGGTCGATGCTCTGGCGATCGATGCCGGCAGCCTCCAGCGCGCGCTCCGCCGCCTTGACGGCGAGGTCGCTGCTGGTGACATCCGGCTCGGCCCAATGGCGGGCCGAGATACCACTGCGCGAAAAGATCCATTCGTCGCTGGTCTCGATGCCCTTCTCAGCCAGTTGCGCCGCGATATCTTGGTTAGTGACGCGCCGCGGAGGCAAATAGCTCCCGGTCCCGATGATTTTTGCGTAGCTTGTCATGTAATGTCGGATCGATCGTCTGGCCACGGGTCGTCGCCCGCGGCATCTACATCAAGACCTCAGGCGGCGTGCGGGCTTGGACTGGAATCCTCGGCGCCTGACTGCGGGCCGGTAGCCGGAGTGCTGTTACCTGACTTGTTGGCGAAGGCCTGAATGGTGCGTTCGATCACACCATTCCTGGCCGCATCATACCCGCGTTTGATAGCCCACTCAAAAGCGTGCGCGTCGGCGGACCCATGACTTTTGACGACCAGCCCGCGCAGGCCGAGCAGGGAAGCGCCGTTGTAGCGCGCCGGGTCCAGGCGCCGGGACAATCGCTTGAGTACCGGCAAAGCCAGGACCGCCAGCAGCTTGGTAAACCACGAACGCGTGAATTCTTCCTTGATCATGTTGGCGATCATCTTGGCCAGCCCTTCGCTGCTCTTTAGCGCGACGTTGCCGACAAAGCCATCGCACACCACGATATCGGTAGTGCCCTTGAAGATGTCGTTGCCTTCCACGTTGCCGTAGAAGTTGAGTTCCGAAGCACGCAGCAGCTCACCCGCGCGCTTCACCACATCGTTGCCCTTGATCACTTCCTCGCCGATGTTGAGCAGGCCGACGCTCGGGCGTGCCTTGTGATCCACCACGGCGACCATGGCCTCCGCCATGCGCGCGAACTGCAGCAGGTGCTCGGGCTCGCAGTCGGCATTGGCGCCGAGGTCGAGCACCGTGGTACCCCAGCCCTGCTCGTTGGGAATGGTGGTAGCGATAGCCGGCCGCTCGATGCCTTCGAGCGTTTTCAGCACATAGCGCGACACCGCCATCAGGGCACCGGTATTGCCTGCGGAGATGCACGCGCCAGCCAGCCCCTCCTTCACCTGGGTTACCGCCACGCGCATCGAGGAATCCTTCTTCCTGCGCAGCGCCACTTCAACGGGGTCATCCATGGTGATGACTTCGGACGCGGTGACAATGCGTACGCGCGGATGGTCGAGCGCGTGCAGCTTCTTGAGCTGCGGCTCGATGCTGTCCCGCAAGCCGACCAGCACCACTTCGGCGTCGCTATGGCTGGAGAGAAAACTGATCGCCGCCGGTACGGTCACGGAGACACCGTGATCGCCACCCATGCAGTCGATAGCTAGTTTGATCGTCATTGTTTCCTGGTGCAGAAGCGCTGGTCGGCGTGACTTGAAATCCTGGCTCCCGAGCCGGGCAGGCATGACCCTGACCAGCCGGTGGCAACCCGACGGCACTCCCGGAGCGCTCCACGGCGAGATCTGGCGCCGCCCTCGCCGCCGCGCACGGCATCTAGCCATGCACTCAGCCTGAGCCGGCGGCGCAAATCGGCCCGATGGAAGCCTGCGCTACGGTTTGCGCTGCGAGCGCGCAACAAAAAAGCGGMAACGATTTTGCCGCTTTTTTGTTTTTGACCTACCAACGTGCGCGTACGAGACGCAAAGTCACGCCGAACGATCTGTCAGTCGTTCTTGGTCTTGATGACCTTGCGGCCACGATAGTAGCCGTTCGGGCTCACGTGGTGACGCAGGTGGGTTTCGCCCGTGGTCGGCTCCACTGCCAGCGCTGCCGTGGTCAGGTGGTCGTGCGAGCGATGCATGCCGCGCTTGGAGGGCGACTTCTTGTTCTGTTGAACTGCCATGATGACTCCTTCGAGAATTTTTCAATGGTAACACACGCATCCCGCACGAGGCGTAGCCGGGCCCGGCCGGATGCTGATCCTGGTGCCTTGGAACGTTGCCAGATGCCGGCGAACCGGCTTCAGTGCTTCGTTTTCAGGCCGGCCAGCGCCGCAAAGGGCGAAGGCCGTTTTTCTTCTTCCGGCAGAACCTCTGGTTCAGGTTCCGCCTGTCCGTCCACCCCGGTCACGAGACTTTCGTGCACCGTGGGGCAAACGTCATGCTTGGGCGCCACCGGCAAAGCCAGCAGCACTTCATCTTCAATCAGCGTCAGCAGGTCGAAGCGCTTGGAGCCAACAATGACATCGAGCTCGTCGTCGTCCATGGGCGCCGCATCGGCATCCGCCTCGCTGGCGACCACCTCGAAACACATGTCCGTGGCGATCGGCTGCTCGTAGACCCGCAGGCAGCGCTGGCAATCCAGCCAGACCCGGCCATTCACGGCCAGGTCGACGAACAGGCGCTCCACCGCGGGCTTGCCGGGCTCGCTCGCCTCTTCCTCGACAAAGCCGGAAAGCGCGTAGCTGAACACCTCATCCGGCGCCGATGCTGGCGCTTGCGCCGCAGTCTCGGCTATGATGCGCGGCAAATCGCGAGCAGCAACCTCGCCGGTGGCGTCGTCGCCAGCGCGGCAAAACGCAAAGAGATCGAGCGCGCGCAGGTCAATCGGCTGGGTCATGTCTTATCGTGCCGTCATGCCGGGAGGCCTCCCGGAGGATCGCGGCTTCGACGCATTTTTACGTATACCTGGCATATACCTGTATACGCACCGTCGAAACGTGACTCGGAAGCTACACAACACCGGGAAAAACACGGTATTGCGCCGGACTTGCTTGGCTAAACGCGAGATTATACGTCGATTCTGCTGCCGCGGTCAAAATTTTGGAAGACGGTCATTCGCCGCTTTCCCTTTTCGCTCAATTACTTATGTCGCAAACTTCCCGCCCCACCCTGATCCTGGGTTCCAGCTCACGTTATCGCCGCGAACTGCTGGAACGCCTGCGCATTCCTTTCGAGGTGGCGATTCCCGACATCGACGAAACCCCGCAGCCCGGCGAAAGCCCCGAGGCCACCGCGCTGCGGCTCTCCCACGCCAAGGCACAGGCCATTGCCGAGCGGCATCCAGGCACCCTGGTCATCGGCTCTGACCAGGTCGCCACGCTGGACGGCAGGCAGATCGGCAAGCCCGGATCCCACGAGAAGGCCCTGGCGCAATTGCAATGGATGCGCGGCCGCACCGTCACTTTTCACTCGGCGTTGTGCTTGCTTGACAGCCGTAACGGCGAGGCTCAATTGGCGGATGTCCAGACGCGCGCGACTTTCCGCGACCTTCCCGACCAGGAACTGGATGCCTACCTGCGCATCGAGCGCCCTTATGATGTCGCGGGCAGCGCCAAATCCGAAGGATTGGGCATCGCCCTGCTCTCGCATATGGAATCCGACGATCCCACCGCGCTGGTAGGCCTGCCCCTGATCGCGCTGACCAATATGCTGCGCCAGGCCGGCTACCCTTTCTTCCAGGATTAAGGGCTTCGCCCAACCTGCGCCRAGCCACAGAAGACAAATGAGAATCCAAGCATGAGCGGCACCCTGTACCTGATCCCCAACACCTTGGGCAAACGCGACGAGTTCGACCCGCTCGCGGATGTCATTCCGGCTGGCGTGCAGCAAATCACGGCCAGCCTGGACTACCTGGTGGCGGAAAATGCCAAGACGGCACGCGCCTTCCTGAAGAAGCTCAGCGAAACCTGCCCGCTGGCCAAGCCAATCCAGCAGATCGAAATCCGCGAGCTCAACGTCAATACGCGAGAAGGCGAACTGGCCGCACTGCTGGCACCAATCCGCGAAGGGCGCGACGGCGGCCTGCTGTCGGAAGCGGGCGTACCGGCCGTGGCCGATCCCGGCGCCAACCTGGTGCGCCTGGCTCACACCAAGGGCGTGCGCGTGCGCCCGCTGGTGGGCCCGAGCTCGATTCTGCTGGCCGTGATGGCGTCCGGCCTCAATGGCCAAAGCTTTGCTTTCAACGGCTACCTGCCGGTGGATGCCGGCGAGCGCGCCAAGCGCCTGCGCGAACTGGAGCAGCTATCGCGCAAGGCACGCCAGACCCAGGTCTGGATCGAGACGCCGTACCGCAATGGCCCCTTGCTGGAAGCCATGCGCCAGCATTGCGCAGGCACCAGCCTGCTGTCGATCGCGGTAGACCTGACCTTGCCAAGCGAGACGATCGTCACGCTGCCCATCTCCGATTGGCGCCCGGAGCGGCTGGCACTGAACAAGCGCCCGGCCATTTTCTCCTTGCTGGCAGCCTGAGCGACGGTCGGGCAACGAAGCAACAAACGAAAAATGGGGCGCTTTCGCCCCATTTTTTTACTCCGTGCCCAGCTTGGCCAACTTAATGCATGGCCTGCACGCGCGTGCCGAACAGCATGGTCTTCATCGCCGCCGTGCCCATCGCCGCGCCGAAACGCTTGGCTACCCGCTCCGCAATATTCTCCTTGACGGTGTAGTCGACGATGTCCTCGGCCTTGAAGAGATCCCGCGCCACGTAGTCCGCGTTGCCCAGGCCGTCGGCCAAGCCCAGCTCCACGCTGCGCTCGCCGGACCAGAACAAGCCGGAGAACAGGTCCGGATCGTCCTTCAGGCGGTCGCCTCGGCCTTCCTTGACCACGTCGATGAACTGCTGGTGGATCTGCTTGAGCATGGTTTCGGCGTATTGCTTCTGCCTCGGCACCTGCGGCGAGAACGGGTCGAGCATGCCCTTGTTGGCGCCGGAGGTATAAAGCCGGCGCTCGACGCCCAGCTTGTCCATGAGCCCGGTGAAGCCAAAGCCGTCCATCAGCACGCCGATCGAGCCGACAATGCTAGCCTTGTCGACAAAAATCTTGTCGGCCGCCGCCGCCACGTAATAGCCGCCCGAGGCGCAGATCTCCTCCACCACCACGTAGAACGGCTTGGCGGGATAAAGCGTCCGCAGGCGCCGGATCTCGTCATTGATCATGCCGGCCTGTACCGGCGAGCCACCCGGCGAATTGATCTTGAGGATAATCCCGGCGGCATTGGTGTCGGCAAATGCGGCTTGCAGGGCTGCGTTGATCGATTCGGCGCTGGCCGGCGTCCCGGCGGCGATCTCGCCGTCGAGCGATACCATCGCCGTATGGCGACCGCTCGTGGCAATGGTGCCGTCGCCCTTGAAGTCGAAAACAGCAAAGAAAATCAGCACTAGCAGAGCGAGCCCGGCGAAGCGGAAGAAAATGCGCCAGCGGCGTGCCGCGCGCTGCTCGCGCAGCGTCGCCATCAGCACCCTTTCCAGCACATCCCGCTCCCAGCCTGTGCCCGTGGGGACGGGGCCGACGTCACGACCTGCCATGCGCGCCTGGCGCTGGCCGGCTTCTTTCTGCGAAGCAGCATCTCCGGCGCGCAACTCCTGCTCCAGCGGGTAATCCGCCTGCGAGACGGTTTCCAGCCGTTCATCCCCCGCCCCKGGCACCCCGGCGC
>NZ_JBFTSF010000280.1:0-8092 GCF_056399905.1 Cupriavidus sp. 01L46 | reverse complement strand
TGGCCATTCCTTGCCACTACCCGCAGGAGGATTGGCTTGCTGTCAGGCGCGCTCGTCTTGAAGCAGGGGGCGAAATATGGCCACACCATTCTGTTCATCGCTAATTGCCGTGCCGCCATTGCGCGGCTGGAGATTGACAACCCCTTGTCACGCCAAGTACCCGAAACAATCGAAGCGAGCGATGGCMAACGTGCAGTGGATGGCGCGGTATCCCGGATACTCCTGCTCTACGGAGCGGGGGAGCACCGCACCGGGCACGTTCCGCCGGGCGCCGGATCGGTTTCACACAGATTCGTTGATCGGAGGACATAGTTGTGCCAATCAGAGTGCTACTTGCGGATGACCATTCCACGTCGCAGAAAAAGCTGCGCCAGGTGTTAGCGCTGATGGATGAAGTCGAGATCGTTGGAGAACCCGTGGATTCCGCCGAACTGATGCAGCGGCTGGGCAGAGCCAGGGCCGATGTCCTGCTCTGCGCCTTTTATCGTCCGGGCGGGCGACATAACGACAATATCGCATTGCTGGATCTTCTGCATGGCACCTGTCCTCGCTTAAAGGTCGTGATCATCACGAAGGTATCCAGCCCGTTGGTCCTGCGAGCCATGATCGTCTCGGGCGCCCATGGCCTGCTGCTGAGTAGCGATCCTGCAAGGGAGATCGCGGGTGCCATCCGGGCTGTCGCGCGAGGGCGAATGTACATCGCGGCATCGGTGCGCAGACTGATGGCTCACTCGCGGATGGCCGAGGAGCCGATCGACGTCTTTGCCAACGACTGCATTTCAGCACGGGAGACCGAAGTCCTGCGCCGCTATACGCGAGGCATGACCGTCGGTGAGATCGCCACGGCACTGGGCCGCAGCGTCAAGACCGTGAGCACGCAGCGCATCACAGGCATGAAAAAGCTGGGACTCGCAAACGACCGCGAGCTGTATGAGTACGCATTCGCATTTCGGTTTGCCCCTGCCAACGAGGATACTGCTGCGATGGAGACAGTCAGTTCGCTGCGCGGATAACGACGCTCCGGGGTCTTGCCAGCGGGATTGCGGGAGGTCTATGGAAAATCGCTGCTGAAATCGAAGATTGAGAATTGTCCGATAGGAAAGGCTTCCGATCGACGGCACTATTCGATCATGCATTCCCATCGACTTCGTGCTGGGCGCCGTAGCGTCAAGATATCGCCGCCGCGCGTAGCCGTTGTGATGCTATATCTTCTGGCTGCGACGTTGCTGCTGTGCGCGGGTATGGCCGCGGTGTTGTACCTGGAGTCTCAATTTGAGAGAAGTATTTCTGCATATCGGCGCCAGATGAATGCTGCGGCGTATAACGCGCAGGTTTTCCTGGGGCGACGTAGTTCGCTGCTGAGATCCTTGATCGACTCCATATCCGAAGGCAGCGGCGAGGCTGTCGCGTTGCCAACAAGCGAGGCACATCACGTCGAAGGGATTTCCCTCGCCATCGATCGGCAAATCGGGAAGAGCTGGACCTTGTATGTTACTGAACGGGACAGGGATGCCATCGCGCGCTCAGGCGCCCATCTGGTCTACTGGACCGCCACCCAGACCGCTCAAGTAGGGCTGGAGGGCAATCGCCGTGGAATTCGGGAGGCTCTCTCGCCTGAGGTGACGAACATCCTGGTTGCGCGGCACGCGCAACCGGCTGACGCCAGGTCGATTATCTGGGCCAGCGATCGTATTCATCATCGTCTTTATATGTTTGGCCGGGTCGATCCTGGCGAGAAGACAGCCGGCTGGCTTGGATTGGCCTTGGACAATGTCGAGCCGGGTCTCCTGCTGTCCAAGCCTGGCCTGAGCTATATGCTGCTGGACCGTCATGACAACGTTGTTCTCGAACGCGCGGAAGATGCCGAATTTAGGCATGATCTGGCGAGAATGACGCGCGAGGATGCGTTTATTCGATACGGAATGGGCCCAATACCCAAGTACCTCACGCTCAGCAAGGCGGTAGGCGACGACGGCTGGCGCGTTGTTTATTTCATTTGTGCGAGCGCGTTGCTGAAGGCGTGCATGCCGGCCATCCGGCTGGCACTGGGGGGCTTCCTTCTGCTGATCATCGGCGTGGGCATCGGCATTGTGTATATCAATCGGCACCAGATACTGCCGGCGCGGCGGCAATTTGACAGCCTGATCGAAAGCGAAGCGTTTAGCCGATCCATGATCGAGGCGGCACCGGTGGCATTGTGTGTGCTTCGCCGCCGCGACGGCAACGTGCCGCTTGCCAACGGATTGGCGCGAAGCTGGTTTGATCCCGACGTCTCGTGGCGCGAAGCCGCGCTGTCCAAGGACCGCCATCCGAGCACCGGGAGGGAGCTGGTGCTGCATGACGGCCGCAGCGTCTATGTGTCTTTCGCGTCAGCGCGCTACCAGGGCGAGGACGTGGTGATCTGCGCGTTCAGCGACATCACGGCCCGCAAGGAAATGGAAGCAGCAACGCAGCTAGCCATTCAACGGGCGGAAGCCGCCAATGAGGCCAAGACCGTTTTCCTGACCACCATGAGTCATGAGATTCGCACGCCGCTCTATGGCATTCTGGGAACACTTGAGCTCCTGGCCTTGAGCGGCACGTCAGGGCAGCAGCGGGAGTACATCAAGGCCATCGAAAGGTCCTCGGAATCGCTATTGCAGGTAGTGGATAACACGCTGGACATATCGAGGATCGAAGCCGGGAGCCTGATGCTCGAACCGGCGGCATTCTCGCCGCTCGACCTGACGGAAGACGTGCTTTCCTCGTACGCCGCACGCGCGGAGCGCAAGGGCCTGCTMATCTACGCCTGTATCGATGCAGACATTCCCGGGCGCTTACTTGGCGATGCCGTTCGCGTGCGCCAGATCCTGAACAACCTTCTGAGTAACGCCATCAAGTTCACGCAGATGGGCCGGGTGGTGCTGCGCGCGCAAATGGTGGCGACCCGGCCGGAAGGCGTCGAACTGATGTGGCAGGTGGCGGACACCGGCATCGGCATCGCCGCGCAAAGCCAGGAGCACATCTTCGAGTCGTATTATCAGGCGAGCGGTAGCCGGCAGGCGACAGCCAGCTCGGGACTCGGACTTTCGATCTGCCACCGGCTTGCCCAGTTGATGGGCGGCGCTATCCAGGTGGTAAGCGAGCCTGGGCTCGGAAGCCTCTTCTCGGCTACGCTGCCCTTTTCGTTGTCCATCGATGCACCGGATATCGTGATGCCTCAACTTCGGCCCGGCGTGGTGTACGTGCGCTCGGACGTGAGAGAGGTCGCCACGCATCTGTGTGCCTGGCTACGCCGTTGGGGTGCCGTCGCACAGCCTTACTCCGAAACGCAGGGTGGCTTGCATCGGGACGACATATTGATAGACGTGCTGCCAACGACGCGCAGTGAGATCCCCTGGACGGGTCCTAGGGTGCTGGCGAGACCGTTTGGCCCCGATCATCCACAGAAGACCGGGGATGGCTGGCAGGTGAACAGGTATAGCGTGCGAGCGATCGGCCTTGCAGTCCAGTTTGCGCAGAACGATGTCGACGAAAGCGGCTCATCACGCCCAGGCACCCATGGCTCGCGCTAACCTGGCATGACGTTGGCAACGGATTGCCATCCAATCCGCCCAAGATAGGCCGCTAAAGGGGGCTGCAATGGATCCGCGCGAGGCCTTGGCAGACGACGAGATTTGAACGACCCAATCGGCTCTGGGTTTCGGATTTCACCTACGTCTCTACTTGGCAGCGCTGGCTGTACAAGGCCGAATCGATCCATCGCCGTACCCCCAGGAAGACCAAAGAAACAGTGGAATTGGCCACCCTGAATTGGGTGGCCTGGTTCCACGATCATCGATTGCTCGAGCCGATCGGATCTACCCCACCAGCCGAAGCCAAGGTCAACTTACCAAGCAGGCCATATCGGCCTGACTCAAACCAACGGGCCTCCACGAAACTCGGGGCGGTTCAGTATTCGACCTCACCCGCCAGCCCCATCCTGGCCGTGGAGGCCAGATCAGCAGGCCGTCAACGCGTGGCGCACCCGCCCATTATCCATCGCCACCCTCCTCCTCATCGTCCAGCGCAGCCAACTCGCTCAGCACCAGCGTTTCATGCGCGAGCACGGCCGCCAGCGAAAGCAGATGGCTTTGCGTTTCTTCGGTGATGTTGCAGAAGGAGCCACCAGCAGCATTCTCAACAGCCACCGAAAGCAGCGCGTTGAGTTGCGCGGTCTTCTCGGAGGCGAGGCTGAGCGGGCTTTCGGAAGGGGCGTGGGCCGTGAGGAACGTGTCGCGCCCGGCGCGTTGGGCGGTGATGTTGTAGTGCGGGTACCTATGCATCGGGCGCCCTCCGTTGGGAGGCGCGCAGGCGCTGGCAGAGATTGGCTGGCTTGGGAGGTGCGATTTGCCCGGGATGGGCGAGCGAAGACTGGGGCATGGATGTGCCTCCTTCTCAAGCGATTTCGACCCCGTTCCCCGCTGTCAAACGGGGTGGGCGGGCGCAAGGCAGGGTTGACAGCCGGAAAGAAGGAACCGGTGAGCTCGAAAGCTCCCCCGCCCAGGCCCGCCCGTAGGGACGCGCAAAGGCATGACGGACAAAGGCCGTATAGTGGCACATGTCCGCGTTCTTAACAGGCTGTCAAACCCGGTCGCTGTGGTTGCAACGACCTGCGCAGTATAAAGGCACAAAGTACGCTCCGAACCACCCGCTACAAAAAGTCACACTGCTACGCCATTGGTGGGCAAAAAAACCGCTCACCAGCCGGTTGAAGCTGTCCCGGATGAAGCGCGCGCCCGTGCCGTTGGTCACGCGAGGTCACGCGATTGGTCAGGTTGCCGCGCTCGCCCCAGCTGTAGTGGGTGCCGGCATATGCCTTGAGCAGGTTGTCCAGCGACTGCAGAATCTACGCTATGCGGGGCGTCCTGGCATCGTCAGGAATGATGGGAAGCTGTCGGAATCTTGAACCATCTCACCGGTCTCGTGTGACCATCGAACGACGACGGGCTCTCCAGCACCGCCTAGCTTCGCATAGTCGAAGCAATAGTAATCCCCTGATCCGAACTCCGCGAAAGGCAGCAATTGAGAGAAGTCAATTGATGTATCTCCAAAATTGTCCAGCCATTCCTTCCATCCCTCATTGAAATGACGGACTATGGATTCCCATGTCTTTCTCGGATCGCGGGAATCGAAGACGGGAAACACGGTCAATGCACCCAAGGATCTCCCATTGTTTACTAAAATCCAATCCGAGAAAGACCTAGGTAGCGTACGTCCCAATTCTGTCTCGGCAGCACGAATAGCATCTATAGATGTTCCAATTACACGAGCTTTAGACATCGTTCCTCACTTTACGGAAGTTCCCCCGATTTCGGCAGACCAAGCTTGCCCTTCCCAGGAGAACCGGCCGAGTCATTTATTTCCTCGTCCAAAGGGGCGTAGTACTTGACGTTATCTCGGCCAGTTGACCTTCACTGTCGTAGCGATAGAACCATTCATCTTCGCCGGGCCACCCTTTGGCAATGGCTCGGCCGGACAGGATCTTCCCGATGGAAGCGTACTTGTAAAGAAATACGGAAAAAGTGTCGCCGACACCGACCCCAACGTAAACTATGTCGCCGTCATCAAGTTGAAATAGCCTTCCCAAGCCGATCAACCTGGACTCGCGTTTATCTGGACGATCCATCCCTTTAAAACCAACTGTACGAATCTCCGAGAAGCCGTCACCGTGGTCGTATAGCGTCGCCTGGATCGCCTGGATCCCTCTTTGCCCAGGAAAAACGGTAATAATATGGCTGCCGCCATAAAAACCAGAGCAATATTTCCCCAGCACACGTGCCTCTTCTACGCTTGCGTATTTTTTCTTCATCAATCGAGGCGATGAAAACCCCATACGCTCCGTTTCATGTGGCAGGTGCTCAAAATAATCGCCATCAGAGAATTTCCATTCGCCCACCAAATCGCAACGCGCCAAAAAGGAATTGTACAATCCGGTTACATCGAACCCCTGAAATTCTTTTCTTAGATCATCAAGAGTCGAACGCACGTTGGAAATATCAAGCAACATCATCATCCCCATCATCAACAGCAACACTTATACGTTGCTTTCCATTGGCCACCTTCCATCCTATACCCACCACCACGTTTCTCGACACCCTTAATCGGAACGCAGACCCGCAACACTGGCGAAATCGTCCACGTTCATGCCGAATTTGGCATCGAAACCGGGTGAGGTGGCTCCTCGAATTCATCTGATGGCACGCGTAGGGTCAGATCGGCGTTGCCACCCTGGTTTCTGGACACCATCCTCAGGGGAAAGTGAAGGTGAATTCGGCAGAGCCTCCCGCATAACCGGCCTTCACCTCGGCGTCGCCACCGGTGCGGATGTACTGCGCCGACAGCGGAAGCTTCGCGGTCCTACCCGGCTTGTCGAGCGTCATCTCGTACTTCTTGGCAACGCCCGGATCGCCATAGGCGATGCGCTCCCGGCTGCCATCCTCGCGCGTCATGATGATGCCGAACCCCTGGGCCAGGCTTTGCCCGCCCGGCGCACTGAGCCGCAATACCGTCTTGTCCGCACTGGGGGGCGTGGCCTTGTCCCTGAAGCTGATCGTKGGCTTGGCGTTGGCCGCGCAATTGCTCAGGGCGATTTCGAAGTGCTTCGGCGGGGAGGTGTCGTTGAGCCTCTTGAACCGATCAATGGGAATACTCCCCAGATTGACTGGAATGATCTGATTGGCCACCACATCGCATTTGTTCGGAATCGGGGGCKGAGGGCCACCGCCGATGCTGACGAGACCCGTGCTGTCGTAGGTAATGGACTGATKGCATCCCGGGCCCAAGGTGGGCACCTGGAACGTGYTGCCCAAGCTCACCCCCACCGATTTCAGAATATCCGCTGCGTAGATCTTCACCTGGAGACCACCCGCAACATTGGTCACCTTGATCTCGCCCGCGGCGAGCGCATTCGGGTCCTTGGTCAGCACCAGGTACTGTTTGTAGCTGGCGATGGTGGACCCGGTCTGTATCCCCAGATTGGGCTGAAACAAGACGTTGATCTTCTCGACGGCAAGCGGGTCGATTTCCTTGCGCAAGGTCCTGGCGACACCGTCCGACGATAGCGCTTCCCACTTGAAGCCGATGCCGTCAATATTCGTTGGCACAATGCCATCCGCTCCGATGGGCGGCCCGAACCCCATTGCCCAGTGCGCGCCCGTGACCAGCTCGTGAGCGACCACTGCCGGCGTCGAACCAAAGGTGAAGACCGTCGACAATGCGAACCGCCGTTCCATCAGGATCGTGCCGATGGCCGTACTGCTGGTCAGGGGATTGGTTACCGTCCACGGCTGGATCTCCTGCGGATTGGGGTTCGCGCAGTTGGTGGCCACGCGGTTTTCAAATTGTGCCTGGGCGCTGCCGCTCGCCAGCCCCAGCATCAGCATCAGCATCAGCACGGCAATGAACAGGCGTACCGATTGGCGCGCCGCCCGTGCAATCCCCGGCAGCCCGGCGATAGGCAGTACATTCGTATTCATGCAGCTCTCCATCTCCCCACCCCTGTCTCCCCAGCCTTTCGAGGCGGCGTCAAAATCCATGGTGCGCGCGGCCAGCAGGACCCGCCACCTGCGCCACCAGCAACGCATATCCGTCCTTGTGTTCCATGCCGCGGTACTGAAATGCCCTTGCATGCCATGCCGAAACACGGCATGCAAGGTACAAGGGGCCTGCTAGGCAGGCAGGCCAGTGGACTGCTTCAGCACCTTATTGAATGATGGTGCCGTAGTTGATGCCGGCCTGCGGCAGCAGGGCAGCATTACCGGAAACCCGGTTGCCATACATGGAACCGAAGTTCACACCGACCAGGCCACCAAAGTTCTGGGAGTAGTTCGGCACGAAGCTGACCTTGCCGCTCGCCGTCGAGTAATTGACTTCGCCCTGATTCAGGCCAATCAGGCCGCCCATCGTCACATAGCTGCCGCCGCTTACCGTGCCGGAAGCCGACGAAGCGCGGACCGCACCGTGGTTCTGGCCGACCAGGCCACCCACCACGCTGCGGCTTTCACCCTTGACGTTGCCGCTGGCCATGCCCGACACGATCGCGGTTCCGTTCGTGGCGACGTTGGTGCCGACC
>NZ_JBFTSF010000279.1:0-8250 GCF_056399905.1 Cupriavidus sp. 01L46 | reverse complement strand
GATCACCGAAGGCCTGAAAGCCGGCATGCAATACGTGGCGGGCAACAGCTTCGTGATCAAGGCCGAGCTTGGCAAAGCCGGCGCCGAACATAGCCACTAAGCGGAGAATCCCTCATGTTTGAAAGACTGATCCGCTTTGCCATCGAGCAGCGGTGGMTGGTGCTGCTGGTGGTGGCCGCCATGGCGGCGCTCGGCATCTACAACTACAACCGGCTGCCCATCGACGCCGTGCCCGACATCACCAACGTGCAGGTGCAGGTCAACACCTCCGCGCCGGGCTACTCGCCGCTGGAAACCGAGCAGCGCGTCACCTACCCGATCGAGACCGCGATGTCCGGCCTGCCGGGCCWGGAGCAAACCCGCTCGCTGTCGCGCTATGGTTTGTCGCAGGTAACGGTGATCTTCAAGGACGGCACCGATATCTACTTCGCGCGCCAGCTGGTCAACCAGCGCATCCAGGAGGCCGCGCAGAACCTGCCCACAGGCGTTGCGCCACAGATGGGCCCGATCTCCACCGGGCTCGGCGAGATCTACCTGTGGACGGTGGAAGCCGAGGACGGCGCCAGGAAGGCGGATGGCACGCCCTACACGCCCACCGACCTGCGCGAGATCCAGGACTGGGTCATCAAGCCGCAGCTGCGCACGGTGCCCGGCGTCACCGAGATCAACTCCATCGGCGGCTTCGCCAAGGAGTACCTGGTGGCGCCCAGCCCGGAACGGATGGCCTCCTACGGCCTGAGCCTGCAGGACGTGGTGGTGGCGCTGGAGAAGAACAACGCCAACGTGGGCGCCGGCTATATCGAGCGGCGCGGCGAGCAATACCTGGTKCGCGCGCCGGGGCAGGTCAGGTCCGTCGACGATATCCGCGAGATCATCGTGGGTAGCGCGCAGGGCCAGCCCATCCGCATCCGCGACCTGGCGGACGTGGGCATCGGCCGCGAACTGCGTACCGGCGCGGCCACCGACAACGGGCGCGAAGTGGTGCTGGGCACCGTCTTCATGCTGATCGGCGAGAACAGCCGTGCCGTGTCGCAAGCGGTGGACCAGCGCATGGCCGCCATCAACCGCTCGCTGCCGGCCGGCGTCAAGGCCGTCACCGTGTATGACCGCACCGTGCTGGTGGACCGCGCCATCGCCACCGTCAAGAAGAACCTGGTCGAGGGCGCGATCCTGGTGATCGTGATCCTCTTCCTGTTCCTCGGCAACCTGCGCGCCGCCATCATCACCGCGCTGGTCATCCCGCTGTCCATGCTGTTTACGTTCACCGGCATGGTGACGTACAAGATCAGCGCCAACCTGATGAGCCTGGGCGCGCTGGACTTCGGCATCATCATCGACGGCGCGGTGGTGATCGTGGAGAACTGCGTGCGGCGCCTCGCCCATGCCCAGCAACAGCACGGCCGCCCGCTCACCCGCGGCGAGCGCTTCCACGAAGTTTTTGCGGCCTCGCGGGAAGCGCGCCGCCCGCTGATCTTCGGCCAGCTCATCATCATGATCGTGTACATCCCCATCTTTGCGCTGACCGGCGTGGAGGGCAAGATGTTCCACCCCATGGCAATGACCGTGGTGCTGGCGCTGTTCGGCGCAATGATCCTGTCGGTGACCTTCGTGCCGGCGGCCGTGGCGCTGTTCATCGGCGACAAGGTCGGCGAGAAGGAAAACCGCCTGATGCTGTGGGCCAAGCGCGCCTACGCGCCCATGCTCGGCAAGACCATCGCCAACACACCGGTGGTGCTGACCCTTGCCGCAGTCGCGGTGCTGTTGAGCGGCCTGGTGGCGACGCGGCTGGGCAGCGAGTTCATCCCCAACCTGAACGAAGGGGATTTCGCCGTGCAGGCGCTGCGCATTCCCGGCACCAGCCTCACCCAGTCGCTCGCCATGCAGCAGCAGATCGAGACGCGCCTCAAGGAGAAATTCCCCGAAATCGAGCGCGTCTTCGCCCGCACCGGCACCGCCGAGATCGCCTCGGACCCGATGCCGCCCAACGCCTCGGATGGCTACATCATGCTCAGGCCACGGACAAAGTGGCCCGACCCATCAAAAACGCGCGAGCAACTGCTGGCGGAGATGGAGGCCGAACTGGCAACCATCCCCGGCAACAAGTACGAGTTCTCGCAGCCGATCCAGCTGCGCTTCAACGAGCTGATCTCCGGGGTGCGCAGCGACGTGGCCGTCAAGATCTTCGGTGACGACAACGCCGTGCTGGAGGACACCGCGCAAAAGGTCGCCACCGTGCTGCGGGCCGTCCCCGGCGCAACCGAGGTCAAGGTCGAGCAGACCAGCGGCCTGCCGATGCTGACGGTAGACGTGGACCGCGCCCGCGCAGCCCGCTACGGCCTCAACATGATCGACGTGCAGGACACCGTGGCCATTGCCGTGGGCGGCAGGGACGCCGGCATCTTCTTCCAGGGCGACCGCCGCTTCAATATCGGCGTACGCCTGCCGGAAGGCATCCGTGGCGATGTGGAGGCGCTGCGCCGGCTGCCGATTCCCTTGCCGAAGGGAAGTACGGCAACCGCCAGCTATATCCCGCTGGGCGAAGTGGCCACGCTCACGCTGGCCCCCGGCCCCAACCAGGTCTCGCGCGAGAACGGCAAGCGCCGCATCGTGGTCAGCGCCAATGTGCGCGGGCGCGACGTGGGCACCTTCGTGCCCGAGGCGATGGCGTCGCTGGATCGTCAGGTCAAGATCCCGGCGGGCTACTGGGTCACCTGGGGTGGCACCTTCGAGCAATTGCAATCGGCCACCACGCGGCTGCAGATCGTGGTGCCGGTGGCACTGCTGATGGTGTTCGTGCTGCTGTTCGCCATGTTCGGCAACGCGCGCGATGGCCTGCTGGTCTTTACCGGCATCCCCTTTGCGCTCACTGGCGGCATCCTGGCGCTGTGGCTGCGGGGCATTCCGCTGTCGATCTCGGCGGCGGTGGGCTTTATCGCGTTGTCCGGCGTGGCGGTGCTCAACGGACTGGTGATGCTGTCCTTCATCCGCAGCCTGCGCGAAGAAGGCAAGCTGCTCGATGAAGCCATCCACACCGGCGCGCTGACCCGGCTGCGCCCGGTGCTGATGACCGCGCTGGTGGCATCGCTGGGCTTTATCCCGATGGCGATCGCCACCGGGACCGGGGCCGAGGTACAGCGTCCGCTGGCCACGGTGGTGATTGGGGGCATCCTGTCTTCCACCGCGCTGACCTTGCTGGTGCTGCCAGTGCTGTACCGGCTGGCGCATCGGCGCGACAAGGAGGAGGCTGGCGTTGAAGATGACGCAGGTAGCGGACGCCTGGCTGGCGGCTTGACGGTGCCACCGGCATTGCCCAACGGCTAACCCTGGCGACAGCAGGAGCGGCACGCCGCTCCTGCCATCAAGCACCGCTGCGCATCAGTGCAACCCGATGCCCGGCGGCGCCAGCACGATTTCCATCTTGCGGTTCATTGCACGCCCGGCCGCGGTGGCATTGTCGCCAAGCGACTGCACATCGCCACGGCCAGCGTGCGCGCCTCTGAAAATGCGATATGCGAGAGCCGGGGTTCGCGGGCCAACGGCGTGGCAAAATGAAAATCTGAATTTTCCGAATCCTGCCGGCGCTTGGAATCTATATTCTTTGCCGGGCACCGATTCTTGCCGAGCTTGCGACGCCAACGCGCTTGATGCGCAAGGGCTTGGTGCGCCGGCTTGAACCACCCGCGCTCATCGACCGCGGGCTTGGCCTGACAAGCGKATCATACAAATCGATTGCCAATCGTGCACGGTTCGGTAATATTCAAATTCCACACATTTTAGGAGATATTATGAATATCGATAAATTTGATTTGATTAAGTTCTCCTCAGAAGTCCGTGACTTACTGAAGAGTGAATTAGGAATCTCGGTAGGGAATATGGAAGTTGTTCCGTTCGGGGAGAAATTGTACAAACTGGTGCGATCCCATGCGTACAATGAAGGTGTACTAGATGCGCAGCGCTTGTTGGATCGAAAGCTGTCCGACATTTCGGAACAACTTGATTTGTTGTTACAGCATGAATAAAAGATATTTACTGAATCAAATAAGGGAGGTTTGGATTGATGCCTATCTAAACGGCGAGGTGGACTGGCTATCATATTTGGAGGCACCTACCTTTTTCATTAAAAGAGGTGACAAGCTTATCTCCAAATCCGAACAGGTATCATTTATCGAACGAAGTCGAGCCAAATATCCGACAAAGAAATCCAAAGGGGTAGAGTTTAGAGAATCAATTATCGATATTCAAGAGCGCAAGGGTTGGGCCACTGTCTTTGGCTCCGCCTCATTCAAGACAAATGGAGAGATCGTTAGCCAATGTAATTTTTTTGAGCTGTGGCTAATTATCGATGAGCGGTGGCAGATCGCATCGTTGTGTATCGAAGATGCCGATCAGGCTGCGGAAGCGTACGGTTCTTAACCCCTGCTTGTCGAGTCTGCCGCGGACCGGGCATGTTGCATCGGAAACATCAGCTCCGCCACCGTCTCGCCGGCCCGGCTGCGCATGCTCACGCTGCCGCCATGCAGCCGCATGATCGTATCCACGATGGCCAGCCCTAGCCCGGTCGAGCCCGCCGAATTGCTGCGCGCGGGGTCGCCTCTGTAGAAACKCCCGAACACGTGCGGCAGCGCCTCGGCGGCAATGCCGGCGCCACCGTTGCTCACCTGGATCCGGGTAGCGGCGGCGTCCGCCACGACCCGGATGTCCACGGCGCTGCCGGCGGGCGCGTGGCGCAAGGCGTTGTCGACGAGGTTGGTCACCGCGCGCCGCAGYAGCGTCTGGTCAGCGCGCACGGCGCCCTGGCCGGCAAGTTGCACCTTGATGTCTCGGTCCGCCGCCACGGCCTCGTAGTACTCGGCAACCTTGTCCAGCTCCGCGCGCGCGTCCAGCTCTCGCACCTTCATGGCCACCTGGGCATGGTCCGCGCGTGCAAGGAACAGCATGTTCTCGATCATGCGGGCCAGCCGTTCGTATTCTTCCAGGTTGGATTCCAGCAGGCTCTCGTACTCCTGCACCGGGCGGCTATGGCCCAGCGTGACCTGGGTCTGGCCAATCAGGTTGCTGATGGGCGTGCGAAAATCGTGCGCCAGGTCGGCAGAGAATTCGGAGAGTCGATGAAAGCCGTCTTCCAGGCGTGCCAGCATGTCGTTCAGCGCGGCGACAAGCGCGCGCAGCTCGGTGGGCGCCTGGCCGGCATCGAGCCGCGTGGCGAGCCGGCTCATGGTAACGGCCGAAGCGTCCTGCGCCATGCGCCTGAGCGGGCGCAGGCCGCGCCTGGCCAGCAGGTATCCCAGCCCCGCAGCGACCGCCGCGCCGCATAGCGTTGCCCACAGCATCTGCGTCTGGTAGGCCTTCATCAGCGCCACGCGGTAGCCGGCATCACGCAGCACCACGATCTCGACCGCGCGCTCGGAATCCCCCAACTGCCCCAACGCGGAGATGCCGCGCGAGGCGACACCGTTGCGGGGATACCAGGTATGCAGTTGGGATTTGTCGGGTGGTGTGGCCGCGGGCAGCACTGGCAATGCCGGCACCGGCTCATGGCGCGGGTTCAGGGTGACCAGCGGCTCGCCGCCGCTGCCGCGCACCAGCAGGATCAATCCTTCATGGCCCAGCGCGAGATCGGCGAAGCGATGCGTGTCGGCGCGGATCTCTGCCTCCGAGCCCACTTCGCGCAGCAGATGGCGCACCAGCAGCACTTCGCTGACCAGTTCGCTCTCGTCGCGATCCTGCAACTGGGCAGCAAGCGCGCTTGCCAGGTAGGTGCCAACGGCCACCAGGATCGCCACGGTGGCGGCGCCGTAGGCCAGCGCCAGCCGTGCCGTAAGCGATGCCGGCAGGCGCAGTACGGCGCGGATCACGAGGCGGACCCTGACATGGCCCGGATCACCGGGCTTCCTCTTCCAGCACGTAGCCCATGCCCCGGCGCGTGTGGATCAGCTTGGCGGGAAAGGGGTCGTCGACCTTGGCGCGCAGCCGGCGGATGGAGACATCGACCACATTGGTATTGCTGTCGAAATTCATGTCCCAGACATGGGAGGCAATCAGCGAACGCGACAGTACTTCGCCGCTGCGGCGCGCCAGCAGTTGCAGCAGCGCGAACTCCTTGGAGGTCAGTTCCAGCTTCTGGCCGTTGCGCGTGACGCGGCGCTTGACGGTATCGATCTGCAGGTCCGCCACTTCGATCAGCTCGCTTTCGCGCAACGGGCCGCGCCGCAGGATGGTGCGGATGCGCATGACCAGCTCGGCGAAGGCGAAGGGCTTGACCATATAGTCATCGGCGCCCAACTCCAGGCCCTTGAGCCGGTCGGATAGCGCATCGCGCGCGGTGAGGAACAGGACCGGCGTATCGCGCTCGCGCCGCAGTTCCTGGAGCACCTGCCAGCCATCCATGCCAGGCAGCATCACATCCAGCACGATGAGGTCGTACTCCTGCCCGCGTGCGTGGGCCAGGCCGTCCACGCCATCRCGCGCCAGGTCCACCACGAAACCGGATTCGCTCAGGCCCTTGCGCAGGTAGTCGCCTGCCTTGGGTTCGTCTTCGACAATCAGTATGCGCATAGTTATTCACTCCGGGCCATCCACCGGCCCTGCAAGACCGACACGCTATACGAGGAAGCCCCGCCGCGGCCGAAGATGTCAGCATTGTCATGTTGGYGTCACGCTACCGCACCTTTCGATGCAGGTACAATGTCGGCTGCTGATTCCCCTGCCCCGATGAAACGCGTCCTTAGCTACTTCCTGTTGTGCCTTGCCATGATCGCGCTGCCCGCACAGGGTGTCGCGGCGGCGRTCATGATGGTCTGCAGCGCGGCGCAATCTGTGCAATCGGGGCATTCAGTGCAGGTGCCATCCGTCGTACTGCCGGCCGATTCGCCGGCCGTGGAATCGATGATGTTACGCCATGCGGCCATGAAGTCGCAGGCGGAAGCCGCGCTTGGCAGCCATGCCGGCGCACATTGCCATGACGCGGCGGACCCGGCCCAGCAGCGGGACGGGATGGCCAGTGTATCTGGCATGACCAGCATGACTGACCAGCCAGCCCATCAAGACCATCAGGATCACCACGCCAGCCATGGCGCCGGTGGCACCTGCAGCGCCTGCTCGGCCTGCGCGCTCGGGGCCGTCATGCCCACCATCCTGCCTGAGCTCGCCCTGGCCAGCCACGGCCATGCCGCACCGGTAGCCACGCTGGCCGCCTACGCCGGCTTCCTCCCCGCCCCCTCCGACCGCCCGCCCGCCGCGCGCTGCTGACACCCGAGGTGCGTCCAGCGCACGCTCGCCCGCCGTTCGTCTTACCCCGCGCCGTCCTTCGCGCATCCCACGAACACTGAGGTTGTCATGCATTTCGTCCGCATTCTTGCGGCGGCTTGTCTGGTGCTCGGGCCGACCTTGTCGTCGGCCCAGTCCAGCGCACCCGCTGCCGATCCACTCGATCCGCGCGCATCCGTGCCGCCGCTGCCGGCACCGAACGTGCTGGCCGGCTACGTGCCGTTCCAGGCGCAAGCCATCGCCCCGTGGCGCGAGTCCAACGCGCAGGTCACGCCGACGGCAGGCAAGGACGCAACGGGCGCCAATGCGCCCATGTCCATGCCCTCGCCGACACCGGCGGCCAAGCCCGCGGCCGCCGGCCACGGCCACCACCACTAAGGAGGCCGCATGTCTCACCCATTGCCAATCCGGCCGGGACTGGCCGCGGCGGCCTGTGCCCTGCTGCTGGCCGGCTGCGCCGGATTTACCGCCGATGGTGGCTTCGGCACCGCGTCCACCGCCGCGCGCGAGCGCCTCGGCAAGGATGCCATCTGGGTCCGCTCCGACCAGGACCGCGCCGCCGTCTACGAGCGCACCCAGGCCTTGCTGGCGCAGCCACTCGACGCCGACAGCGCCGTGCAGATCGCGCTGCTCAACAACGCTGGCCTGCAGGCAGCCTTTGCCGATCTGGGTATTTCCGAGGCTGAGTACGTCCAGGCAACGCGCCTGCCCAACCCGGGATTCTCCTTCAGCCGCAAGCGCCAGGGCGACGACCTCAAGATCGACCGCGCCATATCCGTCGGCCTGATGAACCTGCTGGTGCTGCCGCTGGCGGCCCGCATCGAGCAGGACCGCTTTACCCAAACCCGGCTCGCCGTGGCCGACACCTTGCTGCGGCAGGCGCTGGAAACGCGCAAGGCCTTTGTCAATGCCGTCGCCGCGGAACAAGCGGCGCGCTATGCCGAGCAGGTCAAGAACGCAGCCGAGACCGGCGCGCTATTCGCC
>NZ_JBFTSF010000278.1:0-8303 GCF_056399905.1 Cupriavidus sp. 01L46 | reverse complement strand
CGCTTCGTACCTGCTCCAACTGGCCGGCGGTGAGCTTGGTCACCGACTCCAGGAATCTCTTGAACTGGCGGGCGTTCATCGACTGCTCTCGTCATATCAACGACCAAAGTCTAGCAGCTATCCACGCTTAACCTGAACAGCGCCGATGCTTCAGGCCGGCGGGCCAGGCCTGGCGCGCCCGGTCCATCCAGCGCCGGCCCACGTAGAAGCCGACATCGCGCGAGCCGCTGTGGATCATCGCCACGACATCGCCGCACGCCAGGCCAACGCGATACGCGGCGTGCCTGTCGAAGATCTCGTCCACGACCTGCAGTTCGACGAAATGATTGCCCCCGCCCGGCGTGCCGAGACAGGGATCGCGAAAGATCTCGCGATTGCCGACGTGCGCATCCGGCGCATAGCGGGCACTCCCGCCAAGCGCATCCAGTCCGACGCAAGCGGCAAGCTCGGCCTCCAGCCGGGCACGATCGGCCTGCGCCCACAAGCCTTGGGGGGCCACGCGATCGATGAACGCGGCGGGTCCCTCGTCAAACAAGGCGCGGAACGCGGCGCTATGCACCGGCACGTCGCGGCCGTTATCGAGCAGGGCACGCGTGAGCCTGCTCACGAGGGCATCCTGCTGCGGCAGCAAGGCGGCTTGCTTCAGGCCTGTGGTGATCAAGCGCATGCCGCAGTTGATGTCGGTGCCGATCGCGGCGGGAATGACGAAATCCGCGTCGGTGGCAACGATCGATCCGACCGGCGCGATGCCACCGGGATGAAAGTCCGGCGTGGCGCAGGCTTTGCAAACGGCGTGGTGGCCGTCCGCGGAACGCACCGCGGCGAAGTCGAGCAACTGCTGTACGGCTTTCGCTTCCAGGGGAAGCGTGGCGGGCAACAACACCGAGGCCTGCGCGTGTTCGTTGCGCAGGTGATAGACACCCTGGCGGCGCTCGACATGGATGCCCCGGCGCTGCAGGGCTTTTTCAAGACGGGGAAGTGAAGACATGGCTGCTGGGAATACAAGGTACGGGGGGGCCTCCGGGGAACCGGGGCAAAAAGTACCTTCTGCGCAGCAGCGTCGAGAAAGGAGCGTGCAGTGTAGCGCCGGGGAACGGYGAACGGCAAGCGCCCGGCCCGCGAGCCCTGCCACGGCGGCGCGAAGTGTTGGGGACAGGACACAGTGCAAGCCCACGCACATAGCGCGCCGCTTGCTCTACCATGCAATCAGACATGCCCATGCGCAACGCGCGCAAAAAGACTGCACAGGAGACCTCATGACCGAAGCCGCCACCCACCGCGTGTTCAACCAGGTCCCGGACCTGACCGGCTACAACCTGTTCACCGGCGACCCTGCATTGCGCGCCGCGCTGGAGCGGCTTGGTGGCGGCTGGCACGCCAGTGCGCTCGATGTCTTCGGCGCGCGTCTGGGCAAACCCGATGTGCAGCAGTGGGCGGCCGAGGCCAATCGCCACGCGCCCGAGCTGCATACGCACAGCCGCACCGGCGAACGCATCGACGAAGTGGAATTTCCGCCGGCATGGCACGCCTTGCTGGCCCTGCTGCGCAGCCAGCAGTTGCAGGCGCTGCCGTTCGCGCAGCCCAGGCATGGCGCGTGGGTGGCGCGCGCCGCCGGCTATTACTTGCAGGCGCAGGCCGAATCCGGATCCCTGTGCCCGCCCACCATGACGTTCGCCAGCATCCCGGTGCTGCAGAAGGAAGCGGCGCTGTTCGCGCAACTGGAGCCGAAGCTGTTTGCCACGGAGCACGATCCGCGCGACCTGCCCTGGCGCGACAAGCACGCCGTGATGATCGGCATGGGCATGACGGARAARCAGGGCGGCCCCGATGTGCGCAGCAACACTACCGTCGCGCGTGCCGTGCGCGGCGAGGGCCGCGGCGCGGAGTACGCGATCACCGGGCACAAATGGTTTTTCTCCGCCCCGATGTGCGATGCCCACCTGGTGGTGGCGCGCATGGGCGCGGAGGATGGGCCGCTGTCGTGCTTCTTCGTGCCGCGCTTTCGCGACGACGGCAGCAAGAACCCGGTGCAGATCCAGCGCCTGAAAGACAAGCTCGGCAACCGCTCCAACGCCAGCAGCGAAGTGGAATTCCGCGAGGCCACCGGCATCCTGATCGGCGAGGAGGGCCGTGGCATTCCGACCATCATCGAGATGGCCACCCATACCCGGCTGGATTGCGTGATCGGCAGCGCCGGCATCATCCGCGCGGCGCTGGTGCAGGCCATCCATCACGCGCGGCATCGCATGGCGTTTGGCCGCCTGCTGGTGGAGCAGCCGCTGATGCGCAACGTACTGGCCGACCTGGCGCTGGAAAGCCAGGCCGCCACCCTGCTCATGATGGAACTGGCGCACGCCTTCGAGCGGGCCGATGCCGATCCGCTGGCCGCCGCCTGGAAGCGCATCGTCACGCCGGCGGCCAAGTTCTGGGTCTGCAAGCGGGCCATCGAGGTAACGGGCGAAGCCATGGAGGTGTGGGGCGGCAACGGCTACGTGGAGGAAGGCCCGATGGCGCGGCTGTACCGCGAGGCGCCGGTCAACTCGATCTGGGAGGGCTCCGGCAACATCATGTGCCTCGATGTACTGCGCGCGCTGCAGCGCAACCCCGAGGACGCGGGGCGGCTATTGCAAGACCTCGGGCGGCGCGCCGGCGGCCATCCGGCGGTGCGGGCCGAACTCGCCTCGCTGCAGGCGATGCTGCGGGATGCGCCGGACCACCTGGAAGCCGGCGCGCGCCGCTTTGCCCAGGGCCTCGTGCTGACCGCACAGGCGGCGCTGATGCTCGGCCATGCCGACCCCGACGATGCCGAGCGCTTCGTGGCCAGCCGGCTCGGGCGCCAGCACGGCCGCGTGTTCGGCACGCTGGAAGGCGACGACGCCGCGCTGGCGCGGGTGATCGCACGGGCCTGGCCGGCCTGAGGCACGCGGCTGCGCCAGACGCCTCGCCACGCTTTTTTCGCGCCATCGCGCTACAGGCGGCGCCGGTCCTGCCGTAAATCCCTTGGTATTAATGTCATTCACTTAATACATAAGTGCGCATTCATCCCCATTAAATGACCAAGCGGCGCGCCCTGCTACACGCCGGGTGCCGACATCCCGACATGAACATCAGCCAACGCCTGTTGCTTTCTTTATCCCTGGCCCTGCTCGCCTTGCTCGTTGTGGGCCTCGGCGGCATCTGGCAACTCAGCGAGTCGGAACAACGTTTCGAGTACTTCAACGACAACACGCTAGGTAGCGTACGCACCCTGGGCACCCTCAAGGACAACGTCAACGCCATGCGTATCTCGCTCTACAGGCACGCCATGAGCGACGACCCCAAGGCCAAGGCCGAAGCCGAAGCCGCCCTGGCCCGCGCCGACGAGAAGTTCGACACCACCGCCGCAAAGTATGAGCGCGACGACATCAGCGACGATACCGACCGCAAGATGCTCGAAGCCGACCGCGCCGCGCTCAAGCGCTATCGCGCCGAGCGTGCCGTCATGCTGGAAAAATCACGCGCCAACGATTTCGCCACGGCCCACGCCATGCTGGTGAGCGGCGAACTGAACAATGCATCGATCGCCTTGCGCAAGGCAATCGACGATCACATCAACTATAACGGCGACCTGGGCGAGCTCGCCGTGACGCAAAATCGCGAGCAGTACACCACGGCGGTTCGCGTGTTCTCGGCGGTCATCGTCGTGGCGGTGCTGGTCACCGGCTTGCTGGCCGTGACGCTGTATCGCCGCATCCACGGCAGCCTGTCCGAGATCGAGCAGACCCTGGAATACGTCAGCGGCTCCCTGGACCTGGAACGCCGCGCGCCGGTGGGCCGCCTGGACGAGATCGGCCGTACCGCGGCTGCCTTCAACCGCCTGCTGGAGCGGGTAGCCGTGGCGCTGCGCGAGGTGCGCCATTCGACCGACTCCGTTGGCGTGGCGGCACGCCAGATCGCCGCGGGCAATACCGATTTGTCGGCACGGACCGAACAACAGGCTGCCTCGCTGGAGCAAACCGCATCGAGCATGGAAGAGCTGACCACCACCGTGCGCCAGAATGCCGACAACGCGCGCCAGGCGAGCGGCCTGGCCGGCAATGCCGCCAGCGTGGCCGAGCACGGCAGCACCGCCGTGCAGCAGTTGGTGCAGACCATGGGCGCGATCAGCACCAGTTCCAACCGCATCGCGGAGATCACCAGCCTGATCGAGGGCATCGCCTTCCAGACCAACATCCTGGCGCTCAATGCCGCGGTGGAGGCCGCGCGCGCCGGCGAACAGGGCCGCGGCTTCGCGGTGGTAGCCGGCGAGGTGCGCAGCCTGGCGCAGCGCTCGTCCAGCGCCGCCAAGGAAATCAAGGACCTGATCGACAGCTCGGTCAACACCGTGCGCACGGGCTCGGCGCAAGCCGAGGATGCCGGCAAGACCATGAGCGAAGTCCAGAACGCGGTAAAGCGCGTATCGGACATCATCGCCGAGATCGCCGCGGCCTCCGACGAGCAAAGCGCGGGCATCGAGCAGGTCAACCAGGCCGTGGGCCAGATGGACGAAGTCACGCAGCAAAATGCAGCGCTGGTGGAGGAAGCGGCGGCCGCCGCGCAGTCGCTGGACGACCAGGCCGGCAAGCTGCGCGACACGGTATCGACCTTCCGCCTGGCTACGGCCTGAGCGCGGGTGCGAGGGGCGGGGGGACGCTCCCCGCCCCTCACACGGCCAATACCTCCGCCATCCGCAACACCACGCGCGGGCCGTGCCGGATCAGGTCATGCGCACGCTCGCCGATCATGATGGCCGGCGCATTGGTGTTGCCGCCTATCAGCGTTGGCATGATCGACGCATCCACCACGCGCAAGCCTTCCACGCCCCGCACGCGCAGCTGCGGATCGACCACCGCGTACTCGTCCATGCCCATGCGGCACGTCCCGACGGGATGGTAGATGGTGTCGGCATGGGCGCGGATCATCGCGCGGATCGCGCTGTCGTCGCCGCCATCGGCTGGCAAGTGCGCCGAATACAGCTCCTTGCCGCCGAACGCCGCCAGCTGCGGCTGTGCCAGGATTCGGCGCACGATCCGCACGCCGGCCACCAGGCCGTCGAGATCCCGCGGGTCCGACAGGAAGCACGGGTCGATCATCGGCGCCTCGCGGATATCGGGCGAAGCCAGCCGTACCTCGCCCCGGCTTTTCGGGCGCAACACGCAGACGTGGCAGGAATAGCCATGGCCCAGGCGGATTCGGCGCATATGGTCGTCGGCCAGCCCGACCACGAAATGCAGCTGCAGGTCCGGCTCGTCCAGCCCGGCGAGGCTCTTCAGGAAGGCGCCTGCCTCGGCAAAGTTGGAAGTCAGCATGCCGGTGCGCTCGCGCCGGTAGCGCAGTATCTCGGCCAGCAGGCGAAACACGCCGCCCACCGAGATGCCGAACAGCTCGGACGCCGCCACCCGCTTGTGCACGATGACGTCGAGATGGTCCTGCAGGTTGGCGCCCACGCCCGGCAGGTCGTGCACCACGGGAATGCCTAGCTCGCGCAGATGCGAGGCAGGGCCGACACCCGACACCATCAGCAGTTGCGGCGAGCCGAACGCGCCGGCCGACACGATCACCTCGCGGCGTGCCCGCAAGAGGGTTTCGCGGCCATCCAGCCGCGCCACCACCCCCACCGCGTGGCGGCCCTCGAACGCGATGCGCAGCACCTGCGCGCCCGTCATCACAGCCAGGTTCTCGCGCCCGCCATTGCTGGCGCGGTCGGCGGCGTCGCCGCGGTGCAGGTAGGCGCGCGCGGCATTCCAGCGCTCGCCGCCATGCTGGGTCACCTGGTACCAGCCAGCGCCCTCCTGGTCCGCGCCGTTGAAGTCGTCGTTGCGGCGATAGCCGGCCTGCTGGGCTGCCTCGATAAAGCGCTGGCCAAAGGGATTGGGCGTGCGCAGGTCCGACACATGGAGCGGGCCGCTGCCGCCGTGCCAGGGATCGTCATCGCGCCCGGTCACGCGCTCATTGCATTCGGCCCGGCGGAAATAAGGCAGCACATCGTCCCAGGCCCAGCCGTCGCAGCCGGCCGAAGCCCAGCGGTCGTAGTCAGCCGGCGTGCCCCGCGTGTAGATCATGGCATTGAGCGAGGAACTGCCCCCCAGGCCGCGCCCGCGCGGCTGGTAGCCACGGCGCCCGTTCAGCCCGGGCTGCGGCACGGTGCGGTAGCCGTAATTATGGCTGCCGGCACGCGGCAGCATGGCCGCGCAGCCCGCCGGCGTCGACACCAGCACATGGTGATCGTGGCCGCCAGTCTCGAGCACTGCCACGCTGTCGCTGCCGCTGTCGGCCAGCCGCCCGGCCAGGGCACACCCCGCCGAACCGCCGCCAACGACGAGATAGTCAAAGGTGGTTTCCATCCGTCTCCCCGCCTGGTCCGAGGTCAGTGTGCCGGGGTTGCGCCGGACGCTTTGGCAGGCCGYGCATGCCGGTCAACCCGGTCTGGCCGGCACGCCGAAAGCATGCCGCGAAATCAGTGTAGGGCTTTGCCAGGGCACTGGAAAGGGCGAAGGAGGGTCGGTGAATACGGTTGTTTGAAGCGCGCGGCTAGTGGCCGGCGTCCATTGTCAGGCGCCGCCGCATGGCATATGGTGCGGGGATCTGAACGCCGCGCGCGCCAAGGGCAGCGCACGACCCCAAGGAGAGCGCGACATGAGAGAAGTGCCCGAGATTTCATCCGTATTCGACGCCATGCGCGCCGCCTCGCGCCGCGACCAGGCCCCGGCCTGGGCCGTGCGCGCCGACCGGCTGCGGCGCCTGCGCAAGCTGGTGACCGGGCACATGGACGAGATCTCGCAAGCCATCAGCGCCGATTTCGGCAACCGCCCGCGCCAGGAAACCGCACTGCTCGAAGCTTTTCCCAGCGTGGCCGGGATCGACGATGCGCTGCGTCATGGCAAGCGCTGGATGCGGGTGCGGCGCGTGCGCACCGGGCTGTGGTTCAAGCCCGCCACGTCGCGGCTGATGCCGCAGCCGCTGGGCGTGATTGGCATCGTGGTGCCGTGGAACTACCCGCTCTACCTGACCGTGGGCCCGCTGGTGGGCGCGCTGGTCGCGGGCAACCGCGCCATGGTCAAGCTCTCCGAGTACACGCCGCGCTTCGCCGCGTTGTTCGCGCGCCTGACGCAACAGGCCTTCGCCCCCGACGAGATCACGGTGATCAATGGCGATGCGGAAGTGGCGAGCGCTTTTTCCGCCCTGCCCTTCGACCATCTGCTGTTTACCGGCTCAACCCAGGTCGGCCACCATGTGATGCGTGCGGCGGCCGCCAACCTCACGCCGGTCACGCTGGAACTGGGCGGCAAATCGCCGGCCATCGTCGGCCCTGGCGCCGACCTGGAACGCGCGGTCGAACGCATCCTGGTGGGCAAGCTGCTCAACGCCGGCCAGACCTGCATCGCGCCAGACTATGTGCTGCTGCCCGAGGCCCTGCGCGAGCCCTTCGTCGAAGCCGCCCGCGCCTGCGCCGCCCGTCTCTATCCAGACCTGCCGGGCCAGCCGGGCCATGCCGGCAACCCCGACTACACCACCATCATCAGCCCGAGGCACTTCGCGCGGCTGGACAGCCTGGTGAGCGACGCCGCCCGCGCCGGTGCGCGCGTGGTGCCGCTGTCACAGCTGCCATCGGACCCGGAGCGCCGCCGCCTCGCGCCGGTGCTGTTGCTGGATGTCCCCGCCGACGCCACGGTGATGCGCGAGGAAATCTTCGGCCCGGTGCTACCGCTGGTGACCTACCGTACGCTGGAAGAGGCGATCGGCTACATCAACGCCCGCCCACGCCCGCTGGCGCTCTACCTGTTCGAGAAAGACCGCCGCACGATCGACCACGTCATGGCGCAAACCGTGGCGGGTGGCGTCAGCATCAACGAAACGCTGCTGCATATCGCCCAGGAAGAGCTCCCCTTCGGTGGCGTGGGCCCCAGCGGCATGGGCGCATATCACGGCCAGGCGGGCTTTGAGACTTTCTCCAAGCTCAAGCCGATCTTCCGCCAATCCGGCATCAATGGCGCGGGGCTGCTGAAGCCACCCTATGGCAAGCGCTTTGAAACGATGATCAAGCTGCTGATGCGCTGAATGGCAAGGAGAACCTGCAGCGCTGAACGAAGCCGCCAAACAGGCCAAAGCCGCGGGCCATGACGGCGGCTGTCTYTCCCTCTCCCCTCAKGGGGAGAGGGCCGGGGAGAGGGGKGGCTTAGTCAATATGACTCCCCTGGGGCAAAGAGGGCTGGCCCGCCGCGAAGAATCAAACGCGGGTTAGCATGACTGCCAGAGCCGCATGGTGTGGACAGTGCCACACACAC
>NZ_JBFTSF010000277.1:0-8347 GCF_056399905.1 Cupriavidus sp. 01L46 | reverse complement strand
CCACCAGGCCGGCGTGCCGCACGGCGTGTTCAACCTGCTGCACGGCTTCGGCGGCGGCTCCACCGGCGAATTCCTCACCCGCCACGAGGGCATCGACGCCATCACGTTCACCGGCGAGTCCAGGACCGGCAGCACCATCATGCGTGCGGTAGCCGATGGCGTGAAGGAAATCTCCTTCGAGCTCGGCGGCAAGAACGCCGCGGTTGTGTTCGCCGACGCCGATTTCGACGCCGCGGTGGCGGGCGTGCTGCGCTCGTCCTTTACCAACGCTGGCCAGGTTTGCCTGTGCTCCGAGCGCGTGTTTGTCGAGCGGCCGATCTTCGACGCCTTCGTGGCAGCGCTCAAGACACGCACGCAAGCGCTCAAGCTCGGCTACCCCGGCGACGATGGCGTGGACATGGGTCCGCTGATCTCGCGCGGCCACCGCGACAAGGTGGCGTCGTATTTCCGCCTCGCGGTGGAAGAAGGCGCCACCGTGGTCTGCGGCGGCAGCGTGCCGCTGTTCGGCGATGCGCGCGACGAAGGCGCGTACGTGATGCCCACCATCTGGACCGGCCTGCCCGACAGCGCGCGCTGCGTCACCGAGGAAATCTTCGGCCCGGTCTGCCATATCGCCCCGTTCGACAGCGAAGAGGAAGTCGTCGCGCGCGTCAACGACAGCGCCTATGGCCTGGCCTGCGCGCTGTGGACCACCAACCTGACACGCGCCCACCGCGTGGCACGCCAGGTGCGCGTGGGCCTGACCTGGGTCAACACCTGGTACCTGCGCGACCTGCGCACGCCCTTCGGCGGCGTCGGCCTCTCGGGCCTGGGCCGTGAAGGCGGYCGCCACTCGCTCGACTTCTACTCGGAAGTGGCGAACATCTGCATCAAGCTCTGAGCCATGACCAACGAGACCAAACAACCATCCAACGCCGGCGCCGCCATCCGCGCCGCCGCCGACCTGTTGTGGCAGGCGCATGCCGGGCATGCGCCGTGCGCACCGGTGCGCACGCTGATCGGCGAGACCGATCCGCAGGCGGCCTATCAGGTGCAGGAGATCAACACGCTGCGCTGGCTCGCCGAAGGCCGCCGCCTGGTGGGCCGCAAGATCGGCCTGACCTCGCGCGCCGTGCAGCAGCAGCTGGGCGTGGGCGAGCCGGATTTCGGCATGCTGTTCGCCGACATGGCCGTGGCCGAGGGCGAGGAGATCGACCTGCGCCGCGTGCTGCAGCCCAAGATCGAAGCCGAGATCGCGCTGGTGCTGGCGCATCCGCTCGCGCATGAGCGCCACACCATCGCCGACCTGATCCGCGCCACCGCCTACGCCCTGCCCGCTGCCGAGATCGTCGGCAGCCGCGTGGCCAGCTGGGATATCCGCCTGGCCGACACGATTGCCGACAACGCATCCAGCGGCCTGTTCGCGCTCGGCTCGCGCCCCGTCAAGCTGGCGGACCTGGACCTCATCGGCTGCGGCATGGTGATGGAGCGCCGCGGCCAACAGGTTTCGCTCGGCACCGGCGCCGCCTGCCTCGGCAACCCGCTCAACGCGGCGCTGTGGCTGGCCGACACCATGGTGCGCGTGGGCCGTCCGCTGCAAGCCGGCGACATCGTCATGACCGGCGCGCTGGGCCCGATGGTGCCGGTTGCCGCCGGCGACGTCTTCGACCTGGAGATCGAAGGGCTGGGACGCCTGTCCACGCGCTTCGCCCCAGCCAACAAGGAGCCCTCCGCATGAGCACGAGCATGAGCATAAGCAAGCCATCCCGGACGCGCCTGCGCGCAGCCATCATCGGCTCCGGCAATATCGGCACCGACCTGATGATCAAGATCCTGCGCCACGGCCGGCACCTGGAAGTCGGCGCCATGGTCGGCATCGACGCCGCCTCCGACGGCCTCGCCCGCGCGCAGCGCCTCGGCGTGCCCACCACGCATGAAGGCATCGAAGGCCTGCTTGGCATGCCCGGCTTCGCGGACATCCGCGTAGCCTTCGATGCCACCTCGGCCGGCGCCCATATGCATCACAACGCCGTGCTGCAAAAGCACGGCATCCAGGTGATCGACCTCACACCGGCGGCAATCGGCCCGTATGTGGTGCCGGTGGTCAACCTGGACGGCCACCTCAACGCGCCCAACATCAATATGGTCACCTGCGGCGGGCAGGCCACGATTCCMATCGTGCGTGCCGTGTCGCAAGTCGCGCCGGTGAGCTACGCCGAAATCGTCGCGTCCATCGCCAGCCGCTCGGCCGGCCCGGGGACGCGCGCCAATATCGACGAGTTCACGGAGACCACCGCCAACGCGATCATGGAAGTGGGCGGCGCCGCGCGCGGCAAGGCCATCATCGTGCTGAACCCGGCGGAGCCGCCGCTGCTGATGCGCGACACGGTGTTCTGCCTGACCGCGGCCGATGCCGACCAGGACGCCATCCGCGCTTCGGTCGAACGCATGGTGGCGCAGGTGGCCGCCTATGTGCCCGGCTACCGGCTCAAGCAGCAGGTGCAGTTCGAGCGCATCGACCCGGCCCGCCCGCTCACGCTGCCGGGCATCGGCCGCCTGGCCGGCCTCAAGGTCTCGGTGTTCCTGGAGGTGGAAGGCGCCGCGCACTACCTGCCGGCCTACGCCGGCAATCTCGACATCATGACGTCCGCCGCGCTGGCCGCCGCCGAGCGCGTGGCCGAGCATAAGCTGGCGCGTGCGCAAGGAGCAACGCAATGACCGCAGCACAACATCCCGCAGGCAAGGCCATGAAGAAAGTCTACGTGTCGGACGTGACGCTGCGCGACGGCATGCACGCCATCCGCCATCAATACAGCCTGCCGCAAGCCGTGGCCATAGCCCGCGCGCTGGACGCGGCACGCGTGGACAGCATCGAGGTGGCCCACGGCGACGGCCTCAACGGCTCGAGCTTCAATTACGGCTTTGGCGCGCACACCGATCTCGAATGGATCGCCGCGGTGGCGGCGGAGCTCAAGCACGCACGCGTGGCCACGCTGCTGCTGCCCGGCATCGGCACCATCCACGACCTGCGCGCGGCCTACGATGCCGGTGCGCGTACCGTGCGCGTTGCCACCCACTGCACCGAGGCCGACATCTCGCGCCAGCATATCGAGTACGCGCGCAAGCTCGGCATGGATACCGTGGGCTTCCTGATGATGTCGCACATGACCACGCCGGCGGCGCTGGCGCAGCAAGCCAGGCTGATGGAGTCCTACGGCGCGCAATGCGTGTACGTGGTGGACTCCGGCGGCGCGCTGTCGATGCGCGACGTGGCCGAGCGCTTCGATGCGTTCAAGCAAGTGCTCGATCCCGCCACCGAGACCGGCATGCACGCCCACCACAACCTGTCGCTCGGCGTGGCCAATTCCATGGTGGCGCTGGAGCACGGCTGCGACCGCGTGGACGCCTCGCTCGCCGGCATGGGCGCGGGTGCGGGCAACGCACCGCTGGAAGTCTTTATCGCGGCGATCGACCGCGCGGGGTATCCGCACGGCACCGACCTCTACGCACTGATGGACGCCGCGGACGACCTGGTTCGCCCGCTGCAGGACCGCCCCGTGCGCGTCGACCGCGAAACGCTGGCGCTTGGCTATGCCGGCGTGTACTCCAGCTTCCTGCGCCACGCCGAGGCTGCCTCGGCGCGCTACGGCATTGCCACCGTCGACATCCTGGTCGAGCTCGGACGCCGCCGCATGGTCGGCGGACAGGAAGACATGATCGTGGACGTGGCGCTGGACCTGTTGCGCCAGCGCGATCCCGCCAATCCCGGCGCCCATCCCACCGCCACCACCACCAACACCCCGATCGCGAGTGCCGCATGATTGCCGATCAGATTACCCAGTACGCCACCCGCCTCGACGACGCCGCGCGCCAGCGTGAAGCCATCGACCCGCCAGGCGGAGCCACGCCCTATTCCATCGCAGACGCCTACGCCATCCAGGCCGGCGCCGTCGCGCTGCGCCACGCGCGCGGCGAGCAACCGATCGGCATCAAGCTCGGCTTCACCAGCCGCGCCAAGATGGTCCAGATGGGCGTGGACAGCCTGATCTGGGGCCAGCTCACCGATGCCATGCTGTGCGAGGAAGGCGCCGTGCTCGCGCTCGATGCCTTTATCCATCCGCGCATCGAGCCCGAGGTGTGCTTCCTGACATCGCGCGATATCGCCGGTCCGCTCACCTTGCTCGATGCCGGCGGCCACATCGAGGCGGTGGCCCCGGCCATGGAGATCATCGACTCGCGCTATCGCGACTTCAAGTTCTCGCTGGCCGACGTGGTCGCCGACAACTGCTCGTCCGCCGCGCTGGTGGTGGGGCCGTGGTCGCGCCGGGACTGCGCGCTAGCCAACCGCGGCGTGCAGCTCGAGATCGACGGCCGCGCGGCGCAGCTCGGCACCACCGCGGCCATCCTCGGCAACCCGCTGCGCGCGCTGGTGCAGGCCTCGCAACTGCTGGCGCGGGCCGGCATGGTGCTGCCGGCCGGCTCGCTGATCATGGCCGGCGCGGCCACCGCTGCCGAGCCGCTGCGTCCCGGCTGCCACGTGCGCACCCGCGTGAGCGGGATGGGGCAAGTCGAACTGAGCACACGCTGACCACCGGAGACCACGCATGACCACGCTTTCCAAAGTCCTGACCGGCAAGGCCACCCCGCGCGGCCGCTTCCCGCACGTGAAGCGGGCCGGCGACTTCCTGTTTGTCTCAGGCACCAGCTCGCGCCGTGCGGACAACAGCTTCGCCGGCGCCAGCGCCGACGCCATGGGCGTGACCGCGCTCGATATCCGCGAGCAGACCCGCGCCGTGATCCTCAATATCCGCGAGATCCTGCAAAGCGTCGGCTGCGATCTGTCCGACCTGGTGGAGATCACCACCTTTCTCGTCAACATGAACGATTTCGGCGGCTACAACGAGGTCTACGGCGACTACTTCGACTACGACGGCCCGACCCGCACCACCGTGGCCGTGCACCAGTTGCCGCACCCGCATCTGCTCATCGAGATCAAGGCCGTGGCCTACCAGCCGCTGCCGCGCTGACGCACTGATGTACTGATGCACTGACAAGCCCGGCATCGCAACCGCAACCTCACACGCACAAGAGACTCGCGCCATGTTCACCTACGGCATGCCCCTCAACTTCCCGCGCTGGCTGGACGAGCACGCGCACCTGCTCAAGCCGCCCGTGGGCAACCAGCAGGTCTGGCAGGACGCCGACACCATCGTCACGGTGGTGGGCGGCCCCAACCAGCGCACGGATTTCCATGACGATCCGCTCGAAGAGTTTTTCTACCAGTTCAAGGGCAATGCCTGGCTGGATATCATGGACCGCGGCAAGCGCGAGCGCGTCGACCTCAAGGAGGGCGACATCTTCCTGCTGCCCGCGCACGTGCGGCATTCCCCGCAACGCCCCGAKGCCGACAGCCGCTGCCTGGTCATCGAGCGCCAGCGCCCCGAAGGCGTGGTGGACGGCTTCGAGTGGTACTGCCCCGCGTGCAGCGCGCTGGTGCACYGCGTGGAGGTGCAGCTCAAGAGCATCGTCACCGACCTGCCTCCGCTGTTTGCCGGCTTTTACGACAACGCAGCGCTGCGCCGCTGCGGGCAATGCGGCACGGTGCATCCTGGCCGGGCCTCGGCACAGGCCAGCAAGGACCCTAAATGAGCACCAACAGCGTGGTGGATATCCACAGCCATTTCTTCCCGCCCATCRCCCGCCAGGAGGCCGCGGCGCTTGACTCCGTCGCCGCGCCCTGGCTGCAGACCAATGGCACTGACACTGCCATGATCATGACCGGCGACCAGCCGTTCCGCCCGGTCTACTCCGCGCTGTGGGACCCCGCGCGCCGCATCGAGGAAATGGACCGCTGCGGTGTCGACATCCAGTTGATGTGCGCCACGCCCGTGATGTTCGGCTACCGCTATCCGGCGGACGTCGCGGTGCCCTGGTCGCAGCGCATGAACGACTACGCGCTGGCACTCTGCGCGCACCGTCCCGCGCGGCTCAAGGCGCTGGCCCAGGTGCCACTGCAGGATATCGACGCCGCCTGCCGCGAAGCCTCGCGCGCCAAGGCCGGTGGCCATGTCGGCGTGCAGATCGGCAACCACCTCGGCGACCGCGATCTCGACGACGAAGGCCTGATCACCTTCCTCATCCACTGCGCCAACGAAGGCATTCCCGTACTCGTGCACCCGTGGGACATGATGGGCGCCCCGCGCATGAAAAAGTGGATGCTGCCGTGGCTGGTGTCCATGCCGGCGGAAACGCAGCTCGGCATCCTGTCGCTGATCCTGTCCGGCGCGTTCGAGCGCATCCCGGCCTCGCTCAAGCTGTGCTTCGCGCATGGCGGCGGCAGCTTTGCCTTCCTGCTCGGCCGCGTCGACAACGCCTGGCGCCATCGCGACATCGTGCGCGAAGACTGCCCGCACCCGCCCTCGTCGTATGTCAACCGCTTCTTCGTGGACTCCGCCGTGTTCGACCCGCGCGCGCTCAAGCTGCTGGTCGACGTGATGGGCGAGGACCGGGTGATGCTGGGTTCTGACTACCCCTATCCGCTCGGCGAGCAACAGGTCGGCGCGCTGATCCGCGAGAGCGATCTTGCCGAGGCCGCCCGCCGGCGCCTGCTCGGCGGCAATGCCGCAAGCTTCTTCGGGCTCGGCGGTGACCTCGCCGCGCACGGCTGAAGGCAAGAATTGCGAAATTTCCGCACCGTTGGCGCGACGCTTCCCTGCGTAGTGCGGTCCCGCGGGGCTTAGACTGCGGATACAGCAACCCCGAACGAGCGAAATGTCGCCAACACTGCCAGGCAACACGGCCGCGGCGTAAAAAACCAAGGAGGAGACATGAACCAGATCCACGGACGCGGGAGCGCGGAAAGCAGCTTCCAGCAAATCGTCCAACGCGAGAAAGGCCTGCACCGCACCCTGAAGCCCGGCCAGCTGGCGATGATCGCCATTGGCGGCGCCATCGGCACGGGCCTGTTCATGGGCAGCGGCTTTGCCATCGGCTTCGCCGGCCCCGGCGTGCTGCTCAGCTATGCCATCGGCGCGCTGGTCACGCTGCTGCTGATGGGCTGCCTGGCCGAGATGACGGTAGCCCACCCCACCTCCGGCTCCTTMGGCGCGTATGCCGAGCACTATGTCAGCCCGCTCGCGGGCTTCCTGGTGCGCTACGCCTACTGGGCCTCCATCGTGCTAGCGGTCGGCACCGAAGTCACCGCGGTGGCGCTCTACATGGGCTACTGGTTCCCGCAGGTGCCCGCGTGGTTCTGGATCGTCTCGTTCTCCGCCGCGCTGATCCTGATCAACCTGGTCGGCGTCGGCATCTTCGGCGCCGTCGAATACCTGTTCTCGATGGTCAAGATCATCGCCATCGTCGCCTTTATCCTGGTGGCCGCCTACATCGTCTTCGGCGCGCCCGGCAGCACCGGCAGCGGCGCGGCCGGCGCGGGCTTTCACCACTACACGGCGCACGGCGGCTTCCTGCCAAACGGCCTGTGGGGCATGTGGGTCGCGGTGATCGTCTCGATCTTCAGCTACCTCAGCATCGAGATGATCGCGGTCGCCGCCGGCGAAGCCCAGGACCCCGAGCGCGCCGTGCTGCAAGCCTTCCGCTCCACCATGATCCGGCTCGGCCTGTTCTATCTGCTCACGCTCGCACTGATGCTCGCCATCGTCCCCTGGAACCAGGCCGGCGCGCAAAAGAGCCCCTTCGTCCAGGTGATGGAAGCCATCCACGTGCCGGGCGCCGCCGCCATCATCAACTTCGTCGTGCTGATCGCCGCGCTGTCCGCCATGAACAGCCAGCTCTACATCACCACCCGCACCATGTTCAGCCTGGCCCGCGCAGGACAAGCGCCGCGCAGCTTCGGCGAAGTCAGCAAGCGCGGCATCCCCGTGCGCGCGCTGCTGCTCTCCAGCATCGGCATCGCACTGGCCACCGGGCTCAACGTGTTCTACCCCGGCGACGCCTTCCTGCTGATGATGGCCATCTCCATGTTCGGCGCCCTCTTCACCTGGTTCATGATCTTCGTCACCCACTACCGCTTCCGCCGCCAATGGACTGCCGCCGGCAACCGCCCCCTGGCCTTCCGCATGCGCGGCTTCCCCGTGCTCACGCTGCTAGGCGCAGGCATGCTGCTGGCCATCATGCTGACCACCCTGTTCACCGAAGCCTTCCGCATGACGCTGCTCACTGGCATCCCCTTCCTGGCGGTGCTCAGCGTGGCCTACCTGCTCCGGTTCCGCCATCGCACCGAGCCCGCGCCACTGCCCGCCAACGACGCCGCCTAAATGACCGCGCCGCCACCCGGCGGCGCGCCCGCGGGGATTCCCGGCAAAAATTCTGCGCCGGGGCTTCCCAGCAAAAAAAAACGCTGCTATGA
>NZ_JBFTSF010000276.1:0-8416 GCF_056399905.1 Cupriavidus sp. 01L46 | reverse complement strand
GTCTAGCAGCTATCCACGCTTAACCTGAACAGCGCCATCGCGTTGGAAGTGAACACAAATCCAGAGGATGCCATCGGCATGGCGAACCATTCCCCGGCTCGCCGCCCCTCCTGGCTGGACTTCACGCGAAAAACCTGAAGTATGCGTTCGCCACAAGCGGTCGAATAGATACCGCCAGCACATATCAGCGTCCCAGATTTGGAACGACTTGGACGGAACAGGCGTCAAGCGTGCCATCCAGCGGCGCACCGGCACGCGCGGAGCGTCAGCGCGCCGAGTCCAGCACCTCGCTGTCCTTCACCACGTTCTGGGCCTTGGTGTAGCTCTCGATCAGCAACTGGTACGCGGGGAAGATCTTGGTGTAGATCTCGGCCCACTGCATGGCATCATCCCTGTGCCAGGTCTTCTGCAGTTCCGAAGCGACCGCGGCAGTGTCCATCGGTACCACCCCAGCCTGTACAACACGGGCAAGCGTAATCTCTTGCGCCATCTTCGAGTACGTGCCAGATGCATCGACTACGGCAAAAACCCTGTAGCCATCCGCGACAGCACTAATCGAGGGAAAGGCCATGCACACGCTCGTAATGGTGCCCGCGATGATCAGCGTCTTGCGGCCGGTGGCCTTCACCGCCGCCACGAAATCCGGATTGTCCCAAGCATTGATTTCGCCTTTGCGGGCGACATACTGGGCGTGCGGCGCATTTTCGTGGATCTCCGGGATCAGCGGGCCATTGGGCCCTTGCGGCACGGAGGCTGTGGTGATGACCGGCAGCTTGGAAAGCGTAGCCATCCTTGCCAAGGCTGCGGCACGGGCGCGCAGTTCAGGCATGGGCATATCGCCCACAGTCTGGAACAGACCGCTCTGATGGTCGATCAGCAGCATGGCCGAATCGCTGGGGTCAATCATCGGGCGCTGGCCATTGAAGTTAGCAGGTGTGCTCATCGTGCTTCTCCTTGGGGGTGAAGGTGCATCTGCACCGGATTTTGGATGCTCCGCCGCCATGTGGCGGCTGAACAGGATCTACCCAACCATCTGGCCAAGGCGCCCACTGTTGAAGTCGGCATAGGCCTGGACGATGTCCTCCTGGCTGTTCATCACGAAGGGACCGTAACCTACGACAGGCTCATCAATGGGCTCGCCGATCAAGGGCATGATTGGATTCAATCGTGTCGTTGCGGCTAGAGCATAGGTGTGAGGCGGCATGGCCGGTAGACTGCCAAAGTGGGCGACAGAGTCCTATTTCGAGAACGATGGGGTCGCTCTTCTCGTGCAAGCGCTGGCAGATCCTCAGCTAGGGAATTGGCGCTCACAGCCCCCATCAGCGCCGGCGAGCCGGTGTTTGGGGCGTGATAGAGTTCGCAACATACCGGCGCACGGCGAGCAGGAACGAATGAAGACGCTGCTGATCATCTACCACACGATGACTGGGGGAACAAAGCAGATGGCCGAGGCGGCAGCCGACGCGGCGCGTTTGYAGCCGGACGTCGCGGTCAGGCTGCAGCGAGCGGCCGAGACCGGTCCGGACGATGTGCTGGCGGCCGACGGCTATCTGTTCGCGACGCCGGAGAACCTGGCTGCGATGTCCGGGCTGATGAAGGACTTCTTCGATCGCTGCTACTACGCGGCGCTTGACCGTGTGAACGGCCGCCCGTACGCGGCCATGATCTGTGCCGGCAGCGACGGGCAAAACGCGCTGCGCCAGGTCGAACGCATCGCTACCGGCTGGCGGCTCAAGTGTGTGGCGCCGGGCCTGATCGTCTGCACCCATGCACAGACACCTGAACGCATTCTGGCACCCAAGGAGATCGGCGCCGAGGACCTGGCGCACTGTGCCGAACTGGGCGCTGGATTGGCGGCAGGTCTTGCACTTGGCGTCTTTTGACGTCGAATCCCGTCACGTTCTGGCCCGGCGCGTTCGGGCCAGGCACGATGAGCCTCCCGCCACCACGCGCCAGCGGCTGATAGTCAACTTTCCGCCTCCGACCCGCCCGTCGTGCCACAACGCGGCCTTAATGCTGCCTTAATCCCGCGCGAACTAGTATCTGGCAATCCTTGCGGTGGCAGGAGTCCGCCGCGCCAAGCCTAACGTCGAAGGAGTTCAACATGACAGCACGCCCCAGCTACGAGGCCAGCGCCGCAGCGGCCAGCAAAGTGCCGGAAGTCACACTGGCATTCTGGCTGATCAAGATCGCCGCGACCACGCTCGGAGAGACCGGCGGCGATGCGCTGTCCATGACGATGGGACTGGGCTACCTGGTCAGCACAGCGATCTTTGCCGCGGTGTTCCTGATGGTGGTCTGCGCCCAGGTGCGCGCCACGCGCTTCCAGCCGCTGCTGTACTGGGCCACCATCGTGGCCACCACCACGGTCGGCACGACCCTGGCGGACTTCGCGGACCGCTCGCTTGGCATCGGCTACGCCGGGGGATCCACGTTGCTGGCGTTGCTGTTGCTGGCGTCGCTGGCGTTGTGGTATCGCTGGCTTGGCACGGTCTCGGTCGACAGCGTGCATTCGCCGCGCGCCGAGCTGTGCTACTGGGTCACCATCATGTTCTCGCAGACGCTTGGCACGGCGCTGGGAGACTGGACTGCCGACACGGCCGGGATGGGCTACGTGGGCGGCATGGCGATCTTCGGCTTGCTGCTGGCATTGCTAGCCCTGGCCTACTACCGCACGCGGATCTCACGCACGCTGCTGTTCTGGGCGGCCTTCATCCTGACGCGCCCGCTCGGGGCGGTGCTTGGCGACTTCCTCGACAAACCCCTGCAATCCGGCGGGCTGGCACTGGGCCGCTTCAGTGCTTCGGCAGCGTTGCTGGGCTTCATGGCGCTTTGCCTGCTGCTGATGCCGCAGCGGGCCGCAGCCCGGGCCCGGCACTAGCTGCCGGCCCCGGCTGTATCCGCTTGCGGGAGGAAGCGAGCGGCGGCAGGAAGCGAGCGCGGGTGGGCTGCGCTCCTCATCCGACTCAGGCTTGATGTCAATCAACCGTCGGGCCGGCGCCGTATCTATAGTGGTATGTGGCCTTGCTTCATCCCGCCGCACCTTCATCGTTTCCACCCGTCAGGAGTGCGCCATGAACGACGTCAGATCCGCATTTTCCATACACCGCGCCACGCTACAGCGCGATGTCAACGTCCTGCTAGCCGATGTGCAGGCATTGCTGCGCGACGCCGCCGCCTTGACCGGCGAGCAAGCCGGCCAGGCCCGTGAGCAGTTCAAGGCGCGGCTGGAGGCGCTGCAGCTGCGCCTGCGCGAGTTGCAGGCGCAAGGCCGCGACCAGGTGCGCGATCTGGCCGATTCGGGAGAAGCGTACGTGCATGCGCACCCATGGCGCGCGCTGGGTGCGGCCGCGGCGGTTGCCGCCGTATGCGGGGCACTTGTCGCCATGTCGGTCTCGCGCCGCGATTGATGGCCGATTGATGGCCGATTGAAGGCAACATGGCGCCCGCGCAGCCTCGCTACCACCGCTGGCTCAACCTCGGGCTTCTGGCGATCTGCGCGCTCACGCTGAGCGCGGGATCGCTGCTGTACTGGTACGAATCGGCGGCGCTCGCGCGCACCGTGTGGCTGATCGGCGTCCTGCCGGTACTGATTGCCCTGGCCGCCAGCACCGTGCTCGCGGCTTGGCGCCGCAATGCCGGCGTGGATGTCCTGGCTCTGCTGGCCATCGGCTTCGCATGGTGGCTGGGCGAGCACTTTGCCGCCGCCGTGATTGCCCTGATGCTGGCCAGCGGACGCGCGCTGGAAAGCTATGCGCAAGCGCGCGCCGCCAGCGAGATGAGCGCGCTGCTGCACCACGCGCCGCGCGAAGCCAGCCGTATCGAAAACGGCGAATGGCGCCCCATACCGCTAGACCTTGTACGCCCCGGCGACCGGCTGCTGGTACGCGCGGGCGAAGTGGTGCCTGCCGATGGGACGTTGCTCCAGGCTGCCGAACTGGATGAATCCACCCTGACCGGCGAGGCCGTGCCGCTGCGCCGCGCGCCGGGCGAGCCACTGCGCAGCGGCGTGGTCAACGCCGGCGCGCCGTTCGAGATGCTTGCTGGCGCCACGGCGGCGCAAAGTACCTACTCGGGCATTGTTCGCCTGGTGATGGAGGCGCAGCAAAGCCGCAGCCCGTCCATGCGCCTGGCCGACCGCTACGCCCTGCTGCTGGTGCCGCTGGCGCTGGCCGTGGCCGGCGCGGCCTGGATCATGACCGGCGATGCGCACCGGGCGCTCGCGGTGCTGGTGGTAGCCACCCCCTGCCCGCTGATCCTGGCGGTGCCGGTGGCCATCGTCTGCGGCATGTCGCGCGCAGCCAGCCGGGGCATCCTGGTCAAGAGCGGCGGTGCGCTGGAGCGGCTGGCGCAGTGCCACGTGCTGTTTTTCGACAAGACCGGAACCCTGACCACGGGCCAGGCCCGCGTTTCGGCCATCGAGGCGGCGCCGGGACACGCGCAGGACGAAGTGCTTCGCCTGGCGGCTTCGCTTGCACAGGCCTCGGTGCATGCCAGTTCCCGCGCGCTGGTCGCCGCGGCGCGCGAGCGCGGCCTGGCGCTGGCGTTGCCGGGCGAGGTCGCCGAGGATCCCGGCGCCGGCCTGCGCGGCAGGATCGGCGGGCATGTGGTCACCATCGGCTCCCWGGCGCACGTGGCCAGCGCAACCGCGCCCATGCCGTGGAGTACGGCATGGGTACGGCGCATGGGCCATGAAGGCGCATCGGCCGTCTTTCTTGGCGTCGATGGCGCCATGCGCGGCGCGCTGCAGCTCGCGGACCAGATCCGGCTTGACACGCCTCGCGCGCTCAGGCTGCTCAGGCAGGCCGGCATCCAGCGCATGGTGATGCTGACCGGCGACCGCGACGACGTGGCGCAGATGACAGGCGCGATGCTGGGCGTGACGCAAGTGCGCGCCCAGCAGACGCCCGCGCAAAAGCTCGCGGCAATCCGCGAGGCGCAGCGCAACGACACGGTCATCATGGTTGGCGATGGCGTCAACGACGCGCCCGCGCTGGCCGCCGCCGACGTCGGCGTGGCAATGGGCGCGGCAGGCGCGGCCGCGTCGGCACAGGCTGCCGACGTGGTACTGCTGGTCGACCGCCTCGACCGCCTGGCCGAGGCGATGCAGATCGCCCTGCGCACGCGCCGCATCGCCGTGCAAAGCGTCGTGGCGGGCATGGCGCTGTCGCTGGCGGCCATGATCGCGGCCGCATTCGGCTACCTGCCGCCACTGGCGGGCGCGCTGCTGCAAGAACTGATCGACGTCGTTGTGATTCTCAACGCGCTGCGGGCACGCAAGCCGGGGCCCGAATGGCAGCCCGCGCAAATCACGGCGGCCGAGGCCGCCAAACTGAAGGCCGAGCATAGCGAGCTGGGGCAGGTGCTCGACCAGGTGCGATCGATGGCGGATCGCGTAGCCAGCCTCCCCGGCGAAGCCGCCGCCGCCGAACTGGGGGCGCTCAACGAGGCACTGCGCGCGCAATTGCTTGCGCACGAGATCCAAGACGACGCCGACCTCTATCCGGAACTCGCGCGGCGCCTCGGCGGCAAGGACCCGCTGGCTGCGCTCAGCGGCGGGCATCGCGAGATCTTCCACCTGGTGGGCATGCTGGAGCGCATCGCCGCGGACCAGCCCGCGGACGGAATCGACCTGGAAAGCGCACAGGAAGTCCGGCGCCTGCTCTACGAGCTCAATGCGATCCTGCGCCTGCATTTCGCGCAGGAGGACGAGCTGTATCACGCGCTGGGGGACGCTTGACGAACAAAAGCGCCTGCGCCGGATGCGTGTGACAGCCAGCGCGCCAATCCCGAGCGCGACGCAACATGCCACGGCCGGGTGAACCATGCCATTCCTCGGCAAACGTTGAGCGAAAGGCTGAGCGTACCGGCAACGCCATGCCATCCAGTCTGACCATGCGTGGAAGCAACCGGCTTGATATGCCGCAAGCTTGATGCGGATCAACAAGGGCCGGCGGCACGGTTCTAGAATCATTAGATGGGCATCAGATGGGCGAAACCATGATTTGCGTCGCCGCTCGATTTGCGCGATGCAGGCCCGATGAGACATGCCCGGTAAGACAGGCCCGCCCTGACCGTTGACAACAGTGAGCGATGCAGCGGCAATCCACGCGCATTGCCGCGCTATCGCGTCATCGCGTTACCGCACTATCGCGCGCATCCAGGAGATTCACCATGACAGACCAGACCGATGTCCCCCTCGCGTGCTTCACAGCCAATTGCGAGGCAGGCCTGCGCGCGCTGACCCTGATGCAGGAGGCCCGGCAGCGCTTCCTCGAGCTCCAGCTCGATGCCGTGCGCAAGGACATCAAGACCTTGCACGACGTAGGCGCGCAGCTGGCGAATGCCGGCGACTTCGCCACGCTMGCCACCGTGCCAGCCACCTTCCTGCGCAACCAGGCCGAGCATTACGCACAGCGGATGCAAGCCTGGATGAGTCTCGCCATTCACAACCAGACCGCCATGGTGGAACAACTGCGGGAAGCCGGCGAGACCTGGCAGCACTGCCAGGCCGCAGCGCTGCAGCAGGCCGGGAGCACCGCTTCGCTGCCCGCGCCAGTGCAGGAGATGTTCGAAAAATTCAGCCAGACGGCGGCCACGCTGACCGGGACCGCCGGCAGCACCGGCGCCGCTACGAAGAAGCGGGCCATTCATGCCGGCTGAACTGCCGGCGGGGATGCCGGCGGAAATGCCGCCGGCCCCCGCTGCCATGCCCCCCTGAAAATCGGCAGCTACCTGGGCATGAAGCTGGAGATCGTCAGCCGCGCCAGCCTTGTTGGGGGCAATGAGTGCGCGGCGCATCATCTTGCGCGCCTGCTTGATGATGCCTTGCGGTTGGCTTGCGGCTGGCTTGACGTCGGGTCAGGAAGCGCGCGCGGTTCGGCTTGCGGACGCAACCGTAGTGCCTAGACTGGCAGAAAGCTGCGGAGGCGTACCCGCGGCGCGCGCCTTTCCCGTGCCCCGCCTTGCACTTCATTGCGCCTTCCTTTTTCCGTCCCCGGGGGTCAATGCCATGACCATCAAGATCGTCTTTGCAAAAGCCATCCCCTCCTATTGCCCGGCTGACCTCTGTCTCGAGTGCGCTGCCAGCGTCAACGGCATCCCGGCCAGCTACGCGATCACGGCGGAGGCACTGGAAGACCACTTCGGTGCGCGCTCGCACCGGCCGGAAGACCTCATCCAAGCCTTCGAAGGACACCGCGAGGATATCGAATGCGTGGCGCGGCAGCTGTTTGAATTGACCGCGGCTCACAACATTGTGCTGCACAGCGGTCATTTCCGTTTCGCGCTCTAGGCCTGGCTGTGCGCCGGCTGGCGCGGCGCCTCAATGGCAACAACACCGGTTGCCAGCAAGCCGCAAGGCCGAGCCAGCGCGCGCCGCCGCCCGCGGCACGTGAACCGGGAACTGTCATCTTCATCGCCGCCTCCAGTTGCTGGCGCCGAGGCCCCGCCTTGTCGCGCCCGTGACCTGCCGCGCCAAACCCTCGTTCCGCTTCAATATAGGTAGGCGCGTGGTTGCCGTGGAAACCTGCCCGCTCAGGCTTCCTTTGGCGATATCCATGCTGGCCGCTGCGCGACGCCGGCCTGGCCGTTGGCGGCTTCCACCTGCTCGGCAAAAGCGCGCAGGGCCGGCAGCGCCGCCCCGCTGGCCACATCGGCCTGGCGCAGCGCCAGTACCGGCGACGGCGGCTCGGTGGCCAGGCGGGCGATTTCCTCTGCCGCCCTGAAAGCGCCTTGCCGGGCCATCACGCAGATCACCGACGTCTTGCAGGCCAGTGGCATGTGGTCGCGCAGGAAGCTGCGCATGGGCGCGGCCAGGTGGCCGACCCAGATGGGCGCGACGATGACAAGCCGCCGGCAGTCGTCCAGCGCCGGGCCGGCGTAGCGGTAGCCTACATGCCGCTGCAACAAGATATCCAGTACGCAGCGCGCATCACCCAGCAAGCCGGCCCGGCTGGCCTGGTCGCCGACTTCCGCCAGCGGCCAGCCGGATTGCGCCGCCAGCGCTTCGGCGGCCTGGCGCGCCGTGCCGGTGCGCGAGTAGTAAACGATCAGGATCTGTTCCATCGATGGCTCCTCAGCTCTCGATCCGGGTAATCCGCGCGCCGACCAGCGACAGGCTGATCATGATGCCGCCGTTGGTCAGCACAAACCCCACAAATTCGCCCCACGCGGTATTGATATCCACGCTGGCACCGATGCCCAGCGCCCGCCACCGCGCCGCCGGCGAGCGCGCAACGTGCGCGTCATGGCCCCACCGTCGAGCCTGGGCCGGTGCCCGGGGAGCCTGATGCGGGCTTTGTGCACCGATGCCCAGCGCCCGCCACCGCGCCGCCGGCGAGCGCGCAACGTGCGCGTCATGGCCCCACCGTCGAGCCTGGGCCGGTGCCCGGGGAGCCTGATGCGGGCTTTGTGC
>NZ_JBFTSF010000275.1:0-8433 GCF_056399905.1 Cupriavidus sp. 01L46 | reverse complement strand
GTCGAGATACGAAGGCAGGTGCGTGGTGAGGAAGACCAGCTGCATGCCGCACACGAAATACGCGGCGCCCATCACCAGGAACGCCTTGTTCCGCAGGGCCGTGCCAAGCGCCTCGCGCGCATTCTGCTGCACCGCGCCGGGCAAAGTGGGCAGCGGCAGGCGATCCACCTTGCCCGCGTACCACGCGGCCGGCAGCATCACCAGCGCAAGCAGGATAAAGGCCGCCAGCCCCACGCGCCAGCCGAACGACTGCGCCACCACCTGCCCGATCGGCGCCGCCACCAGCGCCCCGAGCGAGCCGGCGCCGGACACAATGCCAAGCACGGCGCTGCGCAACGCCGCCGGCACCGGCCGCGCGGCCACCGCCATGGCAATGGCGCTGCCCGTGCAAGCCATCGATGCGCCGATCGCCACGCCCGCGCCGAGCGTCACGCCTGCGATGCCGTGCGCCGTGGCCAGCAGCGCCAGCCCCAGCACATAGAGCAGTGAGCCGCTCATCATCAACGGCCGGAACCCCACCCGCGTGGCCCAGGCGCCGGCCATGGGCTGGAGCAGTCCCCAGGCCAGGTTCTGCACCGCGATCGCAATCGTGAAATCCGACACCGAGATGCCGATGTCCCTGGTCAGCGGGGGCATGAAGATACCAAGGCTCTGGCGCAGGCCCATGGCCAGGCTCAGCATGACGGAAGCGCCGACGAGGATCGGCAGGACGGGGCGGAGGTCGGACAGGCGAGGGGGCACGGTGGAACGGTCTCTGTCTTTGTATTGTTGTTATTGTTTTCTTCTTTGTCGTGACCTGATCGGCACACTCCGGGCAGCCGTGAAGCCACGTAGCCGTGAAGTGATATGGATATGCGGGCCGATCGGATAACCCGGCCGAGGGTAAGTCCGAGCGCAAGCGCTGTCAATCTGGATATGGCAAAGGCTGGGTTCGGCTGGCGGGCAAGGTCAGGGCTTGCGCGCCGTCTCCCACAGCCCCTCCATCATGACCGGGTAGGCCACTGGCCTGAAGGCAGAGAACTGGATATCCCGCACGTGGGTGAAGCTCGACCACAGCAGCCGGGTCCCTTTGAGCCAGCCTGACCCCTTTACCCTGGCTTGGATCAACTGAAGCTCTGCGGCCGTTGCCGGGCGCAGCGGCCCGACGGTGCCATAGAGGCGTACTCCTGGCGGCTGGTGAAAGCGGCCGCGCAGCAGCGAACGAAACCAGAAGCCTTTGCCAGAGTCGACGGCCATCAGGCAAACCTGGTCGTTGTGCGCAAGGTTGGCGGCCAGCGTGCTGGTGTAGCGGTCGAAGAAGAAGGCCGTCTGGTCCGCGCGCGCGAACACGGTGCCGATGGGCGTGACCGTGGGCATGCCGTCGGCGCCGACGGTGGCAAGGGCGCAGTAAAGGGAGGATCGCTGTCCGCGCTCGATCAGCGCGCGGATGGTGGGCCAGGCATCGACAAGGGAAGGCGTTTGCATAGAGGTCCGTTGCGTTTGTCGGGTGCGCCCGGATGCGCGCAGCGATGCTATCCGCCACGCGTTCTCGGCCATTGTGCCATGGGCCATATGGTTGGCCTCTTGGGGACAACCGTCATGAAATCAAAGCAGGTATGCTTTGCCGATGGCCAACTTTCCTGCATCCCMATGTCGAAAGTCCGCAAAGCCGCCATCCCGCCCGGTTCGCTCTGCATCCTGGCGCTTGCCCTGTCCGGCTGCATCTCCCACTACCGGGTCGAGACCGGCACGCCCGCCGCCCGCATCCGGCTGGTGACCAATACGGACGACAACACGACCTTCAGCGTGGTGGACGCCACCAGGTGCCCGAAGCCGCCCAGGCCGCTCCTGCTGGGCGGCACGGGCAAGCAGTTGCCCGCGATGGGCGCGGAGCGCGACCTGGCCATGGTGGGGATATCGCCGGAGCCGCCCGGCCGCACGCGCGAGCGGTGGCTGGTAGCTGGCCAGCGCATCTACCTCACGGCAGCGGCGGTTGCCGCTGGCGAGCAGCCCTATCGGTGCGCGGTGGGGGTTTCCTTTGTGCCGCTGCCGGGCTGGCAGTACGAGTTGCGCTACCAGCGCAACGCAGCGGCGAAGAGCTGCACCGGGCAGGTGCTTCGGCTGGCCGGTAAGGACGGCCGCGAGATCGAGCCTGAGCCGGATCCCACGCAGCTGGTCTTTCGCGGGTTCGAGGCCGATGCCGTCTGTGCGGCGCGGGGTCCTTAGGGCTTTGCGGCGGGCATGATGCCCACATAGGGCGCATCGGTCAGCGTGCGCAGGAACGCCACGAGATCGTCGATTTCCGCTTCGGTCATGGCTGGCGTGGTGCCCGCGCGCCGGTTCATCGGCGTCGAGTTGATATTGATATTGCCCCGATACGCCGCCGGCACGTCATCGAAGGTCTTGCCGCCGCGATACCACTTGCCCGGGTCGGTCGAGCGCGTGTTGTAGAAGGCCACGGCATCGCGCAGCGAGGTGAACACGCCGTTGTGCATGAAGCTCTGGCGCACCGCGACATTGCGCAGGCCGGGCGCGCGGATATACCCGCACCATTGCTCCGGCTCGGGCCAGCGCAGGCGGCGGGCGGTGTCGCACAGGCCATTGTCGAAGCGCTTGGGGTCGCGGTTGGCGGCTAGTGCCCGGTTGCGGGGCACGGCAATCGCGTCATAGCCAAAATCCGTGAACAGCGAGCGCTCCGGCCGGCTGGCGGTGTCCGAGAGCGTGTGGCAGGTCATGCAGTTGCCCTTGTCCKGGTTCTTGAACAAGGCCAGCCCGCGGGCTGGCGCCGGCGCCAGCGGCGTGCGGTGGCGCAGGTAGTCGTCAAAGCGGGAGCTGAACGGCGCCATCTCATCGCTCTGCAGGTAGGCCTCCAGCGCCTTGCCGAGCGCCAGCAGCATTTGCTCGGGATCGGTCTGCACGGCGGGGCCGAAGCGCGCCGCCAGCGCGGGCGCCAGCTCTGTCCCCTTGACCTTGCGCAGCAGGCTGGCCGGCGTGCCGTTGTTCATCTCGTTGGGATCGAGCAAGGGGCCGCGCGCCTGTTCGGCAAGCGTATCGGCGCGGCCATCGGCGAACAGGCCGCCGAAGGGCGAGGCGTAAGGCGCGTCGTCGTCCTGGTAGAAGTGCCGGCGCGGGATGTAGCGCACGTACAGCAGCGAGGGCGCGTTGCGCAGGCTGAAGCGGCCGGGCCGGCTGCCCTGGGGCACGTGCGGGCCTGCCAGCGACGCGGGCGATAGTGTCGGCGCGAAGGCGCGCGCGGGGTCGTGGCAGCCGGCGCAGGACGTGCCGCGTGGCTCGGACAGGCGCGCATCGAAGAAGATGCGCTTGCCCAGCGCGGCCAGCGCCGGATCGGGACGGAACACGGCGGCGGTGGGGTCGACCTTGGCGGCGACCTTGGGCGTGCCCTTGCCGATGGTGTCCACCACGCTGGCGGGCGGGGCGCCGGGCATCAGCACCACACCCGGCGCGGGCGCGGCAAGCGCCGCGCCGCCGGTGCCAGCCGCTAGGCAGATGGCGGCGACGGCGGCGCTGGCGGCGCGCATGGCCCCGGTCACGGCGCCAGGAAGCCGGTCTTGTCGCAAGCCAGCGTATTGGAGGTTTGCACGCAGGTCGCCATCAGCTTGCCGGCCACGCTGTATGCCTTGAAGGTCCAGCCGGAGGCGGGCGACGCGTTGCGCTCCATCATCACGAAGCCAAAGCTTGCGCTGTGCGTGATCTTGTCGATCACGGTGCCAGGCGCGGGAATCGTGCCGGGCGGCAGCGGATCGGGCAGCGCTACGTCCAGGTTGTCGCCGCCGTTGCCGGACACGATGGTGGCCGGGTGGCTGGAGGCAAAGTTGATGGCCTGGAAGTCATGCACGTGGCCGTGCAGCGCCACTTGTACGCCGGGCGGGTAGTAGGCCTGGGCGTTGGCGTTGCTCATGACCGACTGCAGGGCGAGGTTGCCCGGCGCCGGGTTGCTGCCCGCCACCGGCGCAAAGGCCAGGATCGGATGGTGGTTGGTGAATATGGTTGTGGTCATGCCTGGCTTGGCTGCCAGCCAGCCCACCGTCTGGAACTGCTTCTGGTAGGCGATGAACTGCGGGTCAGTGGTCGGCAGGGCGGCCTTGCCGGCCTTGGCCGAGTCGAACACGATGACCTGCGAGCCGGTACCCAGCGCAACGGCATAGGGATCCGAGTAGTTCGCGTTGCTGTCGTTGGCGGGGTCGTTGCAGGAGCGCGCATCCGAGTACGGGCGCGGATCGAGGAAGCGGAACCAGCCCTGGCCGGCACGCGCGCATTCCTCATGGTTGCCGCGCACGACCACCCACGGYGCCTTGGCCATCAGTGCCGCGGCGGGCTTGAAGAGATCGGCCTGCCACGTATCCCAGCCATAGCCCCACGGCGTGCCCTGGCAGCCGGCGATGTCGGGCGGGCAGAGGTTTTCGCGGTAGTGGTAGTCGCCGATATGCAGCACCAGGTCCGGGTTCATGCCGGCGGCGGTGGTGGCCAGCGCGGCAAACGGCCAGGCGGTGCCGTCGCTGCAAGGCTGGTAGGCGTTATCCGCCTTCTTCAGGCGGCAGCCGGTGTCGGCCAGCACCAGCACGCGTTGCGGCTGGGCCTTGGGCAGCGGCAGCGTCTGGCCTGCCACGCTGGCGGCGGCGGCGCCGGCCGGCAGCGTGGCCTCGCATACGGAGACCGGGAAATCCGACGGTTTGGAGTCAGCCGCGGCGCTGGCCGTGGTGCGCTGCGCCATCGTGCCGGCGCCGACCCGCAGCGCCATGCGTTGCTGCACGCCGTCCACCGTCAGCAGCGGGCAAAGGGCGTTCGAGGGCAACGCGCTGCCTGCGGCGGCGGTTGGCGCCGCATAGTTGGTGATGACGCGAGCGATGGCCTGGTTGCTGTCGCCGATCTCGACCCACGCGGCCTGGATGTTGGCGCTGGCGCTGGCTGCATCGCCGGACAGCGTGACCGGCGCGGCGGCGGCTGGCGCCGCGTCCGTGCTGTCGCTGCCGCAGCCGTGCAGCACGGCGGCCGCAGCCAGCATGGCGAGGATGGCGCAAGCGCCCACGCGCATGGCGGGACCGGCTTGCCGGTTGGTGCTGTGGTTATCCATTCTTATATCTCCCTGTTATCCCTGATTGCGAGGCKGAAATATACGGATGGGATGTTTCGGCGCGATGAATGTTATGTGTCAGCCTGTCCGGCGTGGCGTGTTTTTTGCCTTGCGGGCAGGGCGTGGTGCGGCCCGGATGGCTTCGGTGGCGGCCAATTGCAGCTCGCGTGGCAGTGCGGTGATGGCTGAGATGAAGAAGCGGCGCTCCGCCGGGCGCAGCTTGCCGAGCAGCCCGGCCAGGCGCTCCACCGTGGCAAACGCGGCAGGCGTGGCGCCATGCTCGAAGGCGTGGAACCAGCTCGCTTCCAGCAGCAGGTTGGCGAGCGGCAGGGCGCCGTAATGCACGTGGCCGGTGTCGTGCTCGTCGAGCGCAAAGCTGGCCAGCGACGACCAGCTGATAAAGCCCTTGGCCCGGGCAAAGGGCGCGTGGAAGGGGCGCAGCGCGTCCACCGCTTCATCCAGCAGCAGCGGCTGTTGCGCGCGAAACGCCTTGAGCGCCCCGCCACCGTCCTGCGCGCAGTTGCCGCGCGCAATGCGCAGCAGGAAGATGATGTTCCACGCCGAGCCGCCGCCCACGCCAAAGCGGTCGCAGATCCATTCCGACAAGCCCAGCCAGCGCACGGCCTGGCGCTGCACCTGGCCCGCGGGCCACGCGCGCCGGGGATCGATCAGCGCGTGGTTCCAGAACAGCCACAGGCAAAGGCCAAGGTTGGCCGCCACGTGCTGCGCGGCATCCACCGAGTCCGCCTCATAGGCTGCCTGCAGGGCGCCGGAGAAGCCTGCCACGGCCGCTTCGGCCGCTTGCCGCGCCGCCTCTGGCTGCGTTGCCATGTCGCGGATCGCCACCGTCTTGTGGATCAGCGCCCCGAGGTTAAGGGTCTCGAAGCGCACGCGCGGGTTGTAGCGCACCACGGGCTGCAGCGCCGGGTCGGCGGCAAGGCCTTCCAGTTCTGCCTGCGCCGCCTCCATCTGGTTGCACGCATAGCGCTCCCAGGCCCGCACCACGCGCGCCATGGCGGCGAAGGTGGGTAAGGCCGTGTCCACGGTGCCGGTGCCCACGATGCGATCAAAGCGCTGGAGCGCCGCGCGGCTGCGCGCAAGGTCGTCGCCGCGGCGCCAGGCCAGGCTCTCCTTGAGCAGCGCGAAGGCGTGCTGGAAATCGTCGGTGGCGCAACGCTGCGCGGCGCGCAGGGCGTCCGCTACCCCATTGCTGGCACCACCACCCGCAACGCCGGCAACGCCCACGCCGTCCTGCATGCCGCGCATGGCTTGCGTGAGGTGGCTCCAGTAGCTGATGTCGCGCATCACATAGTCGACCGCGGGGTGGGCCTCGTCCCCCTGGCGGGCGGCGTGCTTCGCGGCGGCAGTGCCCAGCCCCACAAAGCGCGCCAATGCCGCATCGCCAGCGCTGCGGCCATCGACGGTGAAGCGCACGCGCTTGCCCGCCGCCGGTTCGATCCAGAACGGCCCGCGGCTGCGGCGCGCCGGATTGAGGCCCGCGATGCCCCGGCCCCGGTCCGGTCCCCAGCCCACCGGCACGCCCCAGCGTGCGAAGTCGGCAAAGGCGCGTGAGACCATCATGCGGATATTGGCGGCCTCGGGGAAGCGGGTTTGCAAATGCGCCGCCGGCAGGCTGCCCCCGCGGTCGCGCGCGGCCGCGCAGACGGCGGCGAGCAGCCACAGGCTCTGGTAGCGTGCGGGCTCGCCGTTGACGAGGTAGGGAGCGGATAGCTCGATGGCAAGGGCGGGCTGGCGCATGCGGGACTGTTGTGTGCGGGACGTTGAAACGGGACTTTGCGGCGGCACTTGCTAGCGGCACTCGCTAGCGGCACCTCCTAGCGGCACCTTCTAGCGGGACGTATGGGAATTGTGCCATCAGCGTGCGCGCTGAGGATGCCATGTTACGCAGGTTACAGCCAGCGGGCTTGGCGTCATGCCGCCGCGCTCCTATGCTCCGCTTCGTGCGCCGGCCTGGCCAGCCAAATCGATCGCGCTCATGGAAATCACGGAGATCATCTTGAAGCCAATCGCCATTTTTGCCGCGCTTTGCGCGGCGCTGTCTTTCTCAACCGCCCGTGCCGAGCTGACGTGCACGGTCCTGGCGGATGCCAGTAGCGGCAAGCTGCTTAAACAAGAGGGCACCTGCGACCAGCGCGTGACCGCGGCATCGACATTCAAGGTCMCGCTCAGCCTGATGGGCTTCGACGCGGGACTGCTGGCGGATGAGCACGCGCCAGCCATGCCGTATCGCGAGGCGTATCGCGAGAGCAACCCGGCCAAGCGCGTCACCACGGACCCGCAGAGCTGGATGAAGACCTCGGTCGTGTGGTACTCGCAGCAGTTGACGCAACAGCTTGGTCAGGCGCGCTTCGCGCGGTACATCCGTGCGTTCCAGTACGGCAACGGCGACGTCTCCGGCGACCCCGGCAAGCACAACGGGCTGACGCACTCGTGGCTTAGCTCGTCGCTGAAGATCTCGCCGCTGGAGCAGGTCGCTTTCCTGCAAAAGGTGGTCAATCGCAAATTGCCCGTGACYGCGCATGCCTATGACATGACAAGCCGGATCATGGCGCTCGGCGAGTTGCCAAACGGATGGGCCGTTTACGGCAAGACGGGCACCGGCGCCCCGCGCCTGGCCAATGGCGCCGAGGACTGGAGCCACGGCTATGGATGGTTTGTCGGCTGGGCGGCGAAGGACGGCCGGAACGTCGTCTTTGCGCGCATGATCCAGGATGAGAAGAAGGAGCCTGTCAGCGCAGGATTGCGCGCGCGCGATGCCTTCATGCAGGCGTTGCCGGGACTGTTGGGATCGCTCTGATGCAGCCGCTCAATCACAGGAAAGGACCGATGACACATTGCCCCGTTCGCCGCACACTGCTGCTCGCCGCCGCGACGGCCCCCTTCGCCGCCGCCTGTACGCCGTGGGCCGGCAGGACCGAAGGGCGCGCCGCGGCGCAAGACCGCCTGGCCGCGCTCGAATCCGCAGCAGGCGGGCGCCTTGGCATCGCCGCGCTGAACACCGCCAGCGGCGCGCGGCTCAGTCACCGCGCAAACGAACGCTTTGCGCTGTGCAGCACATTCAAGGTGATCGCCGCGTCCGCCGTCCTGCAGCGCAGCGCAACGCAGGACGGGCTGCTGCAACGGCGCATTGCCTACAAGAAGGACGAACTGGTTGCCTATTCGCCGATCACCGAGAAGCACGTTGGTGACGGCATGACGGTAGCCGAACTGTGCGCGGCCGCCCTTCAGTACAGCGACAACACGGCCGCCAACCTGCTGATGAAGCTGCTTGGCGGCCCCGCCGCCGTGACCGCGTTTGCCCGTGCGATCGGCGACGACCAGTTCCGGCTCGACCGCTGGGA
>NZ_JBFTSF010000274.1:0-8455 GCF_056399905.1 Cupriavidus sp. 01L46 | reverse complement strand
TGGCTGCAGTTCATGATGATTCTCTAGCGGACTTACGTTTAGGCCGCGTTGACGAAGGTGCTCCGCATCGCGCGGCGTACAAATAACGGGAATTTGCCTGCTGCGTAGCCAATGCCAGCGTCGGGCCTGCCGCATACGCGACTGGTGTATGTCGCAGATCGTGAAGCCGACATGATCGCGCTGATGGCGCGGGCGCAGGAGTTGGGCACGCCGGCGGATTGGCTGATTCGCTCGACCCATGACCGCGCGCCGCCCGAGGGCGCGAAGCTGGGTTCAAGCGCGCGTCGCCAAGGTCAAGGTCGGCAAATTCGGTTTCCGTCCAGCACGGTGCTTGCAGGGCCAAGGCGTTCACGCAAAATGCGAGAGTAAACGCGAGCAGACCAAAGTTTACAAGCCAAGCTCTGTCTCATTGACCGACGGCAGTTGGCGCAGGATCGGGCAACTGCCGACCTAGTTGTGTATAAGCCGATGCCTTCAGGTGGGTGTGATTTCCTGGCCTCCAACTATCTACGATGTCATTTTCGATTTTTGGCTTGATCTTGCAAAGGATGTCAAAACGACTAGAGGAGATGAGCATGCAACGCACGACAGAGTACAGAGGTTTTGCAATACGCGTTGATTTGCTGAACACGCCGGAGGGGATGTTTGATACTTGGTTCCAGATCAAGGGGCCAGTTCAAGCGTGTGATGCAGTCTACGGTGCGCGCCTCAAGGTGTTTGGCTCCCCTTTTTCGCGCCGCTGGGCACATTTAGTGGGCGAACTCGCCGGACGGGCGTCCATCGATCAGTCCTGGGTGTCGACGAATAATGAATCGATTCTGGCAGCTTCTCACCTAAGCAGATGTACGCGTAGGCTGCCTGGCAAAGTGCGGCTTCGCCTTCGAAGGCAGCTTTGCGGGTACATCGGCGCTCCATACGGGACAACCTAGACCCGTTGCAGCCAATCAACTCATTTCCGCTCAAGCGGCGGCTTCCAAGTAAACGCGTCATTCAGTTTCGCGGCTTAGCGGGCGGCTGTTGCAGACCCCGTGCAACTAGTGGGGTCGACATCACGATTGACGTGCGAGTTTCGCCGTATAAGTTGATACGTTCAATCAGCCGTTCCAGATCGGCCAGGCTCACCGCCACCAATCGCATGACATAGGAGTCCGCCCCGGTTACGTGGTGGCATTCGAGCACTTCGGGGATCGTGCCAAGCAACTTGAGGAACTTTGCTTTTGCAGGTTGCGGCACAGTAATGCCGATCAGCGCACTCACCGCATAGCCCGCCGCGACGGGGTTGATCCGTGCTGAGTAGCCTTCGATGACCCCGGCTTCTTCCAATCGCTTGACGCGCTCCGTTATCGCCGGCACCGATAGATGGACCTGGCGGCCCAGTTCGGTATAGGTCACGCGTCCGTGATGCTGTAGCAAGGAAAGCACCTTCCAATCCAGTTCGTCCATCATGCCGTAGTTTTTAAGGCAGAAGCACCATTCTCTCTTAAAAACTGGCTTTTTGCACGATCGTAAACTGCCTACGATGCTTCTCAACATCAACGCAGTTCGTCGGAGAAGGCCATGTTGTTCGTTAAGTCAATGGTGATGGGTTTTTGCATAGCCGCGCCGGTTGGCCCCATCGGTATGTTGTGCATCCAGCGCAGCCTATCCCGTGGTTTTCGCTCCGGCTTTGCAACAGGAATCGGCGCAGCAAGCGCGGATGGCATCTACGGGTTGCTCGGCGCGCTCGGTATCGCTGGCTTGGCAGCGGCGCTGCCGATGCTGAGCGTGGCCCTGAAAATGGGCGGTGGCGTGTTTCTTGTTTGGCTGGCCTGGGGAATCGCTCGCGAAGTGCCTGCTGCTTCTACCGTTTCCCAAGGAGCACTGCGCACAACTGTCGCTCGCGATTTCATAACTACGTTTGGCCTTACGCTGTCCAATCCCATGACCATTCTGTCGTTCATCGGGATCTTTGCGGCGCTGGGGCCGCTGTCGGACTCGCACGATGGCCTTGGATGGCCCGCGGTATCGCTTATGGTCGGAGGGGTGTTTGCCGGCTCTGCCGTCTGGTGGTTGTGCTTGTGCACTGTGACCGCCATAGTACGGAAAGCGATACCAATCTCATTGATGCACAGCTTTTCGTGCATGTCGGCCATCGTGGTAGCTTTGTTTGGGTGCGTCCAGATGGTTTCTGGAGTGTCTAGTCTTATCCAGGGCATCTGACTTGCAGGAAGCCAGGGGCTGATGCTGCGAGAGCTTCCGGTTGCTCGAACGTCCCAAAGGTCATCAAAGTCACCGCCCGCTTCTGGGCCGATCTCCGTCATCGACACGTTCGTGGCAACGATCGACCCGAAAGGCGGCAATCGTAGAAGCGGACTCGCGCATTGGTGACGTGATGTCGAAGCCACCTTTGGCAACTCGCGACAGGCCCTAGATAGGTGTCGTCGGCGGGGCCGCTGGCATCTGACTTGTTCCAACGGGGTATTCATGAGCTCTCCTCATATCGGCTTGTACCGTTCATTGCCTATTCAACGAGGYCGAAATTCACGAACATATCGGTTCCGAATCAGTCGATCTCACTGCCGTCGCTAACGTAGCGAGCCCGGGCTAGCTGCAAAACCGATGAAACGTGTGGGCGCCGCGCTCACCATTCGAGCGCTGCGGGAAGAGGAGGTCGGGCAAGGGGAAGGGGGTGTCTTTCTATTGCCAAAGAGATGTAAGCGCGTTTCGCAATTCGCAAAATCGGAACTGGTAGCCGTCCTGCAACAGACGTGTTGGGAGGACCTCCGTGTCGCCTAGCAACAAGGCCGATTGCTCGCCAAGCACCAGACGGAACAACGCGGCGGGCAGGCGTAGGAGGACCGGCCGTCGCAGGACGCGTGCTGCCGTCCGCACGAACTCGGCCTGGCTGCAGGCGCCGGGTGCGGTCACGTTATAGACCAATGCCTCGCCGCCCCGACCATCATGGCGGCACGCGATCTACTCGAGTGCACCGAGCACGTCGGCGATGTGCACCCAACTCTGCAACTGTGTCCCGTTCCCGATCACCGCCCCCAGTCCTACCTGCAAGGCCCGACGCATGGCCGGCAATGCGCCGCCGTGGCCCAGAACAATGCCGAGCCTCACGCAGACGGTGTCGATGCCTAGCGCGCAGGCCGCACGCGCCGCCACTTCCCACTGCTGGCACAGCCGCGCAGCGTAGTCGCTGCCCGGCGCGCTGGCCTCGTCGAGACGACCCGGCGCGGCGGCGCCATAGTAGCCGATTGCCGAGGCACTCACCATCAGCCGAGGGCGGTGCTGCCTTGTCGCCAGCCAGACCACCAGTTGCTGTGTCAGGCCGATGCGGCTGTCTTCCAGCACGCGCTTGCGGCCGGTCGTCCAGCGCGGGCCCAGGATGGGGGCCAGGTTGATCACCACGTCGAAGACGGCGTCCGCCGGCAGCGCCTGCAGGCTGGCCGTAAGACGCGCGCCCGCAGGCAATCGCCGCGCCGGCGGGTTGACGCGACAACACGGTGACGGCGTGGCCTCCCATCAGCAGGCGAGATACCAATGCGCGCCCGATAAAGCCGCTGCCGCCGGTGACGAGGAAGCGCTGCGCAGCAGTTCCCTGCGGGCCCGAACGACGAGCGGCTCCAGGCCCAGAAGATGGAGGCACAAGCGCTGGGCGTCTGCAAGCTCCCGCAGGTGATCCAGTGCTGGGTGGCGGCCGGAAAATAGGCCATACGAGTCGGGTTCGCAGGCGAAGTCGATGCGGCTCGCGTAAACCACCTCTGGCACGCCATCGACGAGGCGCAGCGAACAAAGCTGCTGCCGACGGCGCAGGCGCTGGTTGAATAGAGGCAACTGCTCCTTGATGAGCCGCGCTTCCAGCAGGAGGGGCCCCGATCTCGTCCCCGGTGCGCTCATGGTCGATACGACGCAGTTGCCGCAGCATGCGCGTATCCCGGGCATTGCGCAGATGCGACAGCACGCGTGCGCGAGATCGACGCTCTTGCCGATATAAAGCGGCAGTCCGCTCCGCTCGCCATGGAACAGGTAGACGCCAGCGGCACGGGGCAGCGCGCGGGCTGCCTCGCGTAGCGGCTCCAGGGCTGACGGCAGCGKGGCGGCGCTCGGCAACGCGTCGTCCGCAGACCCGGTAATGCTGGGAAGCGGGGCGGATTGGCGACGAATCCTGCTGTCAGGCGTACGGGGAGGATGCGCTCGCTTCATAGCGAATCCCGTTGCTGCAGCGCGAGTTCAGCGTGCTCCCGCACTGCGGCACGTGCTTCTGTGCTGAAGCGGTCCCACTGGCGGTAGGCCATGGCCAGGCGCGGCAGTGTGCCGAGACGCCTCCGGTGGCGATCGAGGAATTGACAGTRGAGTGCGTTGTAGGGGCAGGCATTGACGCCGGTGCGGGCACGCTTGTCGTAGTGGCAGGCCTTGCAATAGTCGCCCATGCGATCGATGTAGGCGGCGCCAGAAATATACGGCTTGGTGGTGATCCGTCCGCCATCAGCGTACTGGCTCATGCCGAGCGTATTCGGCAGCTCGACGCATTCGAACGCGTCGATGTAGACGCCCAGGTACCAGCGATGCACCGCTTGCGGGTCTAGTCCTGCCATCAAGGCGAAGTTGCCGATCACCATCAGGCGCTGGATGTGGTGGGCGTAGGCGTCGCTTAGCGATTGTCCGATAGCCAGAGCCAGGCAGCGCATATGCGTGCGCCCGTTCCAGAACCAGGAAGGCAGTGGGCGTCGATGATCCAACACATTGAGTTTTCCTTACTCGGGCATGCGCGGCCAGTAGACGTTTCGTACGTATTCGCGCCAGCACAACAATGACCAGCTGTCTCTTAGCAGGCTGGAATATCGCTCAGCATGCGAGGATTGAGCGCAAGATTTGCGGTATCTCGAACGGTCGCCAGACGAAGGATCGCAGCGCTAGCGGACAGCGTTGTTCACATCAGCGATAATTGCAGCCCTAGGGGCATGATGCCGTCTCGAACATTATGTCTCTACTGTGTATCTGCATTTGGAGGGCGCCATACGCGACTCATCGATCCTCTGAGCTAGCAGGCAGCACGAAAATGCTCGATGGTTTGGCCCGCGTTCACCGCGCGTCGCAGCCAGTCTGGTAGCTCACCTTCACCGTCCCAGGTATGGCCTTGTGCATCCCTGAAGCGAATACGCCCTAAACGCGACGCACATTCTAGCCCAAGAAAGACATCCCCCAAGTTGGGAAACGCTGATCAATGAAGTCGGTGTATCATGGTATGCCTATGAAAATGCACCTCCTCAATGCCGCGATGACTCGCGCACTGATTTAATCAGCGTTTCCCTAAGGCGTTCATGGCATTTTCTATTTGCCCCCACAGTATTAATGCTGCCTTTTTATCGGCAGATGCGTCCAGTGGAATTGAGATGGGAGTTCCAAATGTGATGCGAATCACCGGGCGGCGAAGTAAATGCATGAGCCGGATATGTTCTGGCCCTTCGTAATGCGCGGGAATAACTATCGGCGCAAGTCCCCCTTGGGTGAAATGTGCTGGTACAGGGTTTGGCGCGTGACGCCGAGTTCTTCGCACAGATCGCCAACCTTGGTCTCCGGCTGCCCCATGGCGGCCACCGCCAGGCGCAACTTGGCGGCGGCCATCTTGAACGGTCGGCCGCCGTTCCGGCCGCGCGCGCCGAGGCCAAGCCGGCAATCGTGCGCTCGGTGACCAGTCTGCGCTCGAATTCGGCCAGTGCCGCGAAAATGCCGAAGACCAGCTTGCCGGCGGCGGTTGTGGTGTCAATGGCGGCACCATGCCCAACTGCCTCAAGCGCCGCCAGGGGCCCGATGATTTCCGTCCGATGCCGGGCCTGTTCCCGTGCCTCGCCGGACAGGGTGGCCACACCCTGCGCGGCAATCGGTAGTGCGTCTGCCGCCATGCCCAAACCTCGCTTTGGTGCATAAGAGTATTGAGCATAGTCGAGATTGGTGCTGACAACTACTGATATTCGGCTATCAGAAGCCGTATGCACACCGGGCGCAATCCCCAGACAATTGGTGCAGTCGCTTCTGAAAACGACAGCGGCGCATCGGGATATTTTCTCTGTCCCATTGCGCAGGGAGGCGAATTAATCGATTTATTGTCAGCGGCCAAATCAATTGCCGATCTTTAGCCGTCGCATGAGCCAGTTCGCGGTGAACTCGAAGTGCTCTCGCATGTTCGATTCGGCTGTGTGGCCATCATCCCCAAAGACCAGTTGCGTCACATTGAAGCCAAGAGCGGCAAGAGCTGTAGGCTCATCTCTGGAAACGAGATCTTCGCGGGCGCCGTTCACCATGAGAATGGGTTTGCGCAACTGCGCCGCGGTTGGCATCTTCAATTGACGTGAGAGTTGGAACGCTTCGTAGTATTCGCACATCGTCTGACGAGGTGTCGTCAGCGGATTCATGTTGGCAAATACAGTGTAGGGAGCGACGATCCATGCAGGCGCTTTCTCGCAATGCACTTGTCCGAAGCTCGCATCGCTGGGGCCACCTATATTGACAATCGCTTGGTAGAAGTCGTTTCGCAGCCCGCCAAGTGTTCCCAAATAGCCCCCCATGCTCCAGCCGTACACGGCCACTCGGCTTGTGTCCAGGTCGCTGCGAGTCTTGATGTAGTCCGCAACCGTGTCAAGCATCGCAGAGGACTCCGGACGGAATCCCAATTGATTCTCCCCGGTGTCTGGATTTTCCACGATGAGAGTTGCAAACCCGCGACCCATGAAGTAGTCGCTGTGCCGGATCATCTCCGTCTTCAGGTTGTCGAGGCCGCCGAGAATGACCAGCACCGGCGGCTTCTCATTGCTGCCGCTTGGCGTCGACAGTGCACGGAAGTAGCCAACGAATTCTTTTTCGCCGGCCTTGAATTTGATTCGCTGGAGCGGTCTTCCCAGGACCGCGTAGGCTCGTTCGGTCGCCTGCAGATCTGCAGCGGGGATCTGCTTGGGTAGCCGATTCATCCGCAGATAGAAAGCGGCCTGTTTGTAAGCGGCCGATGCGGACGCATTGTCGCCCCGCTCCTCGGCCACGTGAGCTTGTTCCAGATGCATCTGAGCGGCCTTGCTAAAAGTCGCTTGCCAGGTCGGCTCCAACGGTCCCACATGTTCCGGCAGAGTTCCAACGACGTCATCGAATGTGCTTGGCTCTATGCCAGCATCCTCGAGCCACCAACAGATATTGAACTTGAACGAAGGATGCATGCGAGCGATGCCTCCCGGGTACTCAGCCTGTCCTTTCCTGCAGAACTCGGCCATGCTGTCCGCGGCCCTGACTGAGGGGATGCCCTGCGCGGCGGATTCGCGCGGCACAACCGCAACAAGAAGGACGGCTCCAAGAAGCGTCAAGAGTTTCAAGATCAATTTGTCCGTCATAGTCTTTCCTTTTTGGGGTTCGGGAACTCCCTCCCAGAACCAGGGCGATGAAGAGGTCTACCTGGCGTTATTGGGGCGACGCACTGGGTAGCCAGCCATTGTGGCGATACCAAGCGACCGTATCGGCAACGGTTTGCTCGACTGGGCGAAATTTCAGGTGAAGTTTCTGCTCGCTCTTCGTGTGAATGAAATGACTGCGTCCCGCCTCCTTGCGCATCAGCCTCACCGTCGCCAAGCTGAGCAAGATGGGTTTGCCGCTGATCTTCGCGTAGAGCTCCTGTGCTGCCGCCAGGAAATACAGAAGTGGGAAAGGCAAGTTGCTTGTCGGCGTCTTGATGCCCGCGATCTTCCCCACCAAGGGAACCAATTCCTGCATCGTCATGTGGCGGCCAGCAGCCAGATAGCGTTCGCCGCGCTGGCCGCGCTCTGCAGCTGAAATCTGCGCCCTCGCTACATCACGAGCATCGACAACCGAGAAGCTCCCTGGCAGCAACCCAGGCAATTTTCCAAGCACTACATCGTTGACAAATTGTCCTGACGAAGTAGGGCCGATATCGGCAGGCCCCCACATCCACCCAGGCAAGACAAAGCTCGCATGCATGTCCGGATGCGTTTCAAGAAAGGCCGATACGACTTGATCGGCCAGTATCTTGCTTCGGTAATAGTTGTCGTCAGCATCTGCCAGGTCACGCAGGCAGGTCTCGTCGATGGGCATGCCCGGCTCGCCATTCAGCACCGCGATGGATGAGGTCTGAACGAAGCGCCGGATGCCGGCGTCGTATGCCCGCTCGATAAGCTTCTGCGTGCCATCCACATTGATGCGTTTKAGCTCTTTCCAGTGGCTGCCGCCCTTGAAGTTGTCTCGAAAGAAGGCGGCGGTGTGGAACACCACGTCACATCCTTGCAGTGCTCTGGAGAAAGCGGGTACATCCGCCATGTCGCCTAGCACCAATTCAACGCCTTTCAGTCCCGCGAACTGTTGCATACCTTTGGTCTCCGAGCGGGCGAGGGCCTTGACGGAGACACCGCGTGCGACCAGCTCACGCACAAGGTTGTTACCGAGAAGGCCTGTGGCGCCGGTGACGAACGCGGAC
>NZ_JBFTSF010000273.1:0-8470 GCF_056399905.1 Cupriavidus sp. 01L46 | reverse complement strand
CCTTAAGGCGATGCGAGTTTGGGTCCCGGCCGCTCTTTTCGTCGAAGCCCGAGGGGGTAGTCGCCMCATCCGGCGCGCCTTTTTTGCCTACTTTTTTGGCAAGACAAAAAAGTAGGTCGCCGCCCCGCAGGGGTGGTGAAACTGCAGTTGCTCTTGACGTTAAGCCGTTGCAGTTGCAGTCAAAACCCAACCCCCAAAACCTCACCCCCGATTCCACCACCGCAACCGCGCCACACCGCCACCCAGCGTAAACCGGCAACTCGCCCCATAACCAAGATCCCACCCCAGCGTAGTAGCCAGCGGCACCCCAAGCCAGTGCGCCGCCAGCATGCGCATCGGGCCAGCATGAGCGACAACCCACAGCCGGTCCGGGGCATCCACCGGCAAGGCGTCGGCCCAAGCCGCCACGCGCGCCATCGCCTGCGCCACAGTCTCACCCCCATGAGGCCGCGCATGCAGCAGATCCGCAGCCCACGCATCCAGCTCGGCGCGCGGCACGGCGTCCCATGCGAGGCCTTCCCAACGGCCAAAATCGAGTTCGCGCAACTGCGCATCGGCTTGCGGCACCAAGCCGAAATCCCGCGCAAGTAAATCAGCCGTGGCACGAGCCCGCGCCATCGTGCTGCAGACAATGCGCTGCGGCGCAAGGCCATCGAGCGCCTGCAGCATGCGCGCAGGCTCGGGCAAAACGGGCTGGGCCAGTGGCAGGTCAAGCGCGCCGTAGCAGATCCCCTGCGCAACCTCAGGCGCCGCGTGGCGGATCAGGACCAGGTCCATGCCGCCGCCGCCAGATAGATCAGTAACTCGGCCAGCTGCTGCGCCATGCCGAGGCAATCGCCGGTGTACCCGCCAATGCGGCGAACAAAGTAGCGCCCCAGCAAAACGCGCAGCATCACCAAGGCAACGATCACCACGGCAGCAAACAGCGGCGACACCAGCAGCAGCGGCAACGCACCGCAAAGCAGCGTGAAACCCAGCCCGATGCCGGACAGCCGCTGCGCCACCGGCTTGGCCTTGCCCTCGGCACGCACGTAGTCCAGCGTGGCAAGATAGCTCACCGCCATGGCGCGGCTGGCCGCATGCGCGGCCACCAGCACGAGCAGCAACGCCACCATGCCGCTGCGCGCGGCAATCGCCACCAGCAGTTGCCACTTGAGCAGCAGCGCCACCACCAGCGCGATAGCGCCAAATGCGCCAATGCGCGAGTCGTGCATGATGCGCAGCACGTCCTCGCGCCGGTAGCCGCCGCCGAACGCATCCACGCAGTCGGCCAGGCCGTCCTCGTGAAAAGCGCCGGTGGCCAGCAGCGTCACGGCCATGCCCAGCAGCAAGGCCACGCCCGGCGGCCACCACTGCAGCGCGCCCCAGCTCGCCAACGCGCCCAGCGCGCCGACCAGCAACCCCACCAGCGGAAAGTAACGCGCCGCCGCATTCAGGTAGTGCGGCGCAAAGCCGACCCAGCGCGGCACCGGCACCCGCGTGAAGTAGCCGACGGCGGTCAGGAAGTAGCGAAGTTCGTCGAGCATGGGCAGGTGCGTTGGGCCAGGTAGCGGGAGCGTGCCGCAGTCTACGCCGATGCGGTGCTGACGCCAGCCGCGCCGAAGGTGGCCATCTCGCGCAGGAAGGCCGCGGCGGACGCGACCAGCGGATAGGCCAGCGCGGCGCCGGTGCCTTCGCCCAGGCGCAGGTCCAGCGCCAGCAGCGGCTCGGCGCCGAAATAGTCCAGCAGGCGGCGGTGGCCGTGCTCGTGCGAGCAATGCGAGAACACGCAGTATTCCAGCACCTCGGGCGCGAGGCGCTGCGCCACCAGCAGCGCGGCCGAGGCGATAAAACCATCGACCAGGATCACCATGCGGCTGGCGGCCGCGGCCAGGAAGGCGCCGGTCATCATGGCGATCTCGAAGCCGCCGAAGGCGGCCAGTACGTCGAGCGGCTCCACCGCGTCCGCGTGCAGCGCCAGCGCCTGCGCCAGCACCGCGCGCTTGCGCGCGAGGCCCGCGTCGTCCAGGCCAGTGCCGCGGCCGATGCAATCTTCAATCGGTGTATCGGTAAGCCGGCTCACCAGGCAAGCGGCCGACGAGGTATTGGCAATGCCCATCTCGCCAAAGCCAATCACGTTGCTGCCCTGCTGCGCGTGGCGCAGCACGCGCGCCATGCCGGCGGTGAGCGCCGCCTGCACCTGCTCCGCGCTCATGGCGCGCTCAGAGGCAAAATTGCGCGTGCCCGCGGCAATGCGACAGTTGACCAGCCCGGGCACGGACGGCAGCGGCGCGCGCACTCCCGCGTCCACCACTTCCAGCGTCAGCCCGTGCAGGCGCGAGAACACATTGATGGCCGCGCCCCCGGCCAGGAAGTTGAGCACCATCTGCGCCGTGACCTCGGCCGGATAGGCGCTCACGCCGGCATCGGCCACGCCGTGGTCCCCGGCGAACACGATCACCGCGGGGCGCTTGAGCTCCGGCGCGCCACTGCCGGTAATCAGGCCGATCTGCAATGCCAGCCCCTCGAGCCGGCCGAGCGCGCCGAGCGGCTTGGTCTTGGCATCGATGGCGGCTTGCAAGGTCGGGCGCAGGGAGGTGTCGAGCGGGGCGATGGCGGGTAACTGCATGGTGTTTCTTGGTGTGACTGAGAAAGGATTCGCTGGAACAAGAATAGACGTTTTACATCTCGACGCCACGTTGGGCCTTGATGCCTTGCTGGAAGGCATGCTTGACCGGCGTCATGTCCGTCACGGTATCCGCCGCCTCGATCAGCGCGGGCGGTGCGCCGCGGCCAGTGATGACCACGTGCTGCATCGGCGGGCGGGCACGCAGGTCGGCGATGACGGCGTCGACATCCAGGTAGTGCAGCTTGAGCGCGATATTGAGCTCGTCCAGCAGCACCAGCCCGATCGACGGGTCGCGCAGCAGCGAGCGCGCCACCTCCCACGCGGCCTGGGCCTTGGCCACGTCGCGCGCGCGATCCTGGGTTTCCCAGGTGTAGCCTTCGCCCATCACATGGAAGGCGCACTGCTCCGGAAAGCGCCGCAGGAACAATTCCTCGCCGCTGGGAATGGCGCCCTTGATGAATTGCACCACGCCGGCCTGCATGCCGTGGCCAAGCGCGCGCACCACCATGCCAAAGCCGGAGCTGGACTTGCCCTTGCCATTGCCGGTGGTGATGACGATCACGCCGCGCTCGTCCTGCGCGGCGGCGATCTTGGCATCCACGACATCCTTCTTGCGCAGCATGCGCGCYTTGTGGCGTTCGTCGCGGGCGGCGTCTTCCGACGTGGAGGTCTCAAAGGCTTTGGGTTCAGTCATGTTGGGTTTCGTCTGGTGCGGGAAAATGCGCCCCGTCGGCGATCAGCGCGGTATGGCGGCCGTCGCTGACGCTGACAATGGGCGTGCGCAGCGCGTGCGAGCAATGCGCGGGGGTCAGGACCTGCGCAGCGGGGCCATGCAGGCACAGGCCGTCTTCGGCCAGCAGCAAGGCATGGGTCGCGTAGCGCCGCGCCAGGTTAAGGTCGTGCAGGATCACCACGATGGCATGACGGCCGGCGCGCGCCAGCCGGGCCAGGGTTTCCAGCACCATGATCTGGTGGCGCAGGTCGAGGTGGGCGGCGGGTTCGTCCAGCATCAGCAGCGGCGCCTGTTGCGCCAGCGTGGCGGCCAGCGAAACGCGCTGGCGCTCGCCGCCGGACAGGGTCAGCACGTCGCGCCCGGCCAGCGCATCGAGATCCATCTCGCGCATCACTGCCGCGACCACCGCGTCATCCTCGCGGCCGGCCCAGCCCCAGCCGGAGAGATGCGGGTGACGGCCCACCGCCACGGCGTCGCGCACCGACATCGAGAAGGTGTCGTGCACCGCCTGAGGCAGGTAGGCGCGGCGCAATGCCAGGGCAGCGGGCGGCGTCTCCAGCGGCGCGCGGCCATCCAGCAGCACCACGCCGCCGTCCGGCTTGCGCAGCCCGGCCAGCACCGACATCAGCGTGGACTTGCCGACGCCGTTCGGGCCCACGATGCACCACAGCTCGCCCGCCTGCATGGACAAGCTCAGGCCATCGAGCAAAGCGCGCGCGCCGGCGCGCAACTGCAAGGACTGCAGCACCAGCGGCGGACAAGCGGAAACGGGTTCATTCCAGGTCGGCATGGGAGTCAGCGCGGCCTGCGCAGCAGTAGAAAGAGGAAGGTCGGCACGCCCAGCAGCGCTGTGATCACGCCCACCGGCAACTGCGCCGGCGCAATCACCGTGCGCGCCACCAGGTCGGCGGCCATCAGCAACGTGCCACCCAGCAAGGCCGAGGCAGGCAACATCAAGCGTTGGTCGTTGCCCCAGGCAAGGCGCACCAGGTGCGGCACCACCAGCCCGACAAAGCCGATCGAGCCGGCCGAGGTAATGGCCACCGCGATCGCCAGCGAGGCCAGCACKAACACCGACATGCGCACCGCGCCGACGCGCACGCCCAGCGCCTGCGCCACGGTCTCGCCCATCAGCATGGCATTGAGCGAGCGCGCCATCGGCATGGCCAGCAGCACGGCCAGCGCCAGCGCACCCAGCGCAAGGCCATAGCTGGCGGTGCCGCCCAGGTCGCCGGTCAGCCAGAACAGCATGCCGCGCAAACGGGCCTCGGGCGCCACGCTCAGGATCAGGGTAATCAGCGCGCCCCAACCGGCGGCCAGGATCACGCCGGTCAGCAGCAGGCGCGAGCCGGCCTCATGGTGCCCGCCCTGCACCTGCGGATGCAGCAGGTCGCGCCGCGCCAGCGTGGCCACCAGCACCATCGAGAACAGCGCGCCGCCGGCCGCGCCGGCCTGCACCGTCCACAGTGGCCACATCATCAGCATGGCGGTGAGCGCACCGGTGGCCGCGCCGCCCGATACGCCGAGCACATAGGGCTCGGCCAGCGGATTGCGCAGCAGCACCTGCATCAGCGCGCCGGTCAGCGCCAGCAGGCCACCGCACGCGAACGCCGCTGCCGCGCGCGGCAGCCGCAGCTCACGCACGATGGCGCCGGCGGTATCGTCGGCGCCGCCGGACAGCGCCTGCCAGACCTGCGCACCCGACAGCGGCACGCTGCCCATCGCCAACGACAGCAGGAACACCGCCACGCCGGCGGCGGCAAGCATCAGCCAGACGGCTAGCGCGCGGCGCATGTCAGGCAACCATCCTCATTGTCATTTCTGACGCCAGCCCAGCGTGACAAAGCCGGCGCGTCCCTGCGTGTTGAAGGGATAGGCGAGCTGGTAATTCTTGTCGAACAGGTTTTCCACACGGGCGGCCACGAACCATTGCTTGTCGATGTTATAGCGGGCATTGAGGTTGACGATACCGTATCCGCCGAGCGTGCGCGAGCCACTATCCATGCGCGTCGAGGAGATGATCCACTCGCCGCCCAGGCGGAAGTCGCCAAACTGGCGGCCCACGTCGAAGGCGGCATGGCGGCGTGCGCGGCGCAGCAACTGCGTATTGCTCTGCTCATCCACCGGGTTCTGGAAGGTGATGCTGGCGCCCACGTCGGTGCCCATCAGCTTGGCGCGCCAGGAGGCTTCGATGCCTTGCACCTTGGCCTTGTTGACATTCTGCGCCAGGTACAGGCCGTTGGGCTGCAGCGCCGAGGTKATCAGGTTGTCGTAGCGGGTCTCGAACGCGGTCACGCGCAGCAGGCCGGCGGCATCGGTGTTGTACTGCGCGCCCAGCTCGACCGACTTGGCGCGCTCGGGCTTGATGCCCCGCTGGCCGTAGCCAGGATAGTAGAGCTCGTTGAACGTCGGCGCGCGGAAGGCATTGCTGGCGTTGGCGATCAGCTTGAACGCATTGGTCAAGTTATAGCCGTAGCCGGCGAAGTAGCTGGCCTGGCTGCCGAAGTCCGAGTAATGGTCGTTGCGCACGTTGAGCTGCAACTGATGCTTGCCCAGGCGTCCGTCGTAGCCGCCAAACACCGAGGTCACGTTGCGGTTGGGCGCGGCATAGGTGCTGGAATCGAACTCCTGCTGCAGGTATTCGGTGCCGAACAGCAAGGTGTGCGTGGGTGCCAGCGCGTATTCGTTCTGCCAGGTGTACTGGCGGTTACGTGTATTGAAGCGGCTGTCGAACAGGCCGTTCTTGGTGTTCTCGCTGCGATCCTCGCTCTGGGCCACCTTGAAGTGCGTGCTCCAGTCCCGGGTAATCTTGCCGTTGACGAAGGCGGATACCGTGTACAGCTCGCTGTTCATCCACCAGACATCGGTCGGCTTGCCCACCGTGCTGTCGTAGGAGAGCTTGCTCTTCGAATAGTAAGCGGTGACGCCGGCGTCCCAGTCGCTGGTGAAGCGATGCTTGACCTGGCCCGATACGCTCTTGTTGTCGTAGGGGTTGTCGTTGGGGTTGGCCTTGGGCTGCTGCTTGGTGTTGATCGCCGAGAAGCCGTCGGTCTTGATGGCCGAGCCGGTGATATTGAACGACGTGTCGCCGATCTGGCCGCCGTAGCCCACCGTGCCCTGGCGCGTATTGTTGCTGCCGTACTCGATCTGCGCGTTGGCCGCCGGGGCCTGGCCCGCGCCGCTCTTGGTGAAGATCTGCACCACGCCGCCGATCGCATCCGAGCCGTACAGCGCGGAGACGTTGCCCCGCACGATCTCGATGTGGTCGATCTGATCGGGCAGGATGTTCGACAACTGGGCCGTGCCGCTGCTGGCCGACGAGACACGCACGCCGTCGATCAGGATCAGCGTCTGGTTGCTGTTGGCCCCGCGCATGAACAGGGTGGTATTGGAACCCAGGCCGCCATTGGCGGCAAACTCCACGCCGGCTTGCGTGCGCAGCAGCGAGCGTAGATCAATCGCCTGCGAGTTGACGATGTCCTGCCGGGTCACCACGGTCGTGTGCGGCAGCGCTTCGGTGATCGGCTGGGGAGTGCGATTGGCACTGACCACCACCGGCGTGAGCTGCGCGTCGGCGGCCGGCTGCACGGCGGCGGCCTCGCTGGCCTGGGCCATGGCGGCGCCGGGCGCGCACACGGCGAGCAGGGCCAGCAAGGCGACAGGCGTGGCACAGACTTGTCGGGAGACAGAAACGGAAACAGAAACGGGGGCGGTGGCGGGGCGCGCCGGCAATGCCGGACGGCTCGACCTGTAAGACGATGAGCGCATGATGCGGATTGTGGGAGAGAGCTGCCTGGTCCGTTCCCCCGCGGACCGTCTGGCGACGAAGCGCGCCGCTGGCTTGCGCGGCAAAAAGCAGCGGAGGGCGGCGCACTCTCGTTCAGGCCGGTATCCGGGCTGACGACACCAGTCCGACCGCCTTCCCGAACCTTGCGGTTCAGTGGCTGAGTGGTCGGCCTTGCGATCTTGCGATCACGGTCGCTTACCGTTGCGGGGGCAGCACAGGTTGGCTCGGCCCTGCCCTGGCGGCGGTGGCTGGCTCCCTGTTTCCCGTTGAACTGCAACCCTGTAGTGAATAGGATTACGAGCACCTGGAACGTGCGCGAGTGTAGGCAGTTTCGAGGCAAGCGTCAATGCCGCGGCAAAACGGGGGGAAAGCGCCTGGAAACAGGCATAAAGCCGCCGCCACGGATGCCGTTAAACGACGATGCATGCAACTTCGGCGCGCAGGCCCGGTCACACACGTCTGCGTTCGCCGTCCGCACGATAGCGCTTGGGCTAAAATCCCAGAACCCGAGACCCTAGATATGACAGGCTCTATGCTCACCGAACTCGAACAACTCGCCGCCAAGATCGGGCGTGTGCTGCACCATGCCGATACCCTGGCGGCGGAGAACCAGCGGCTGCGGGAGGAGATCGAACGCCTGCAGGCCGACGCCAGCCAGCTGCGCGGCGACCGTGAAGCCATGGCCGCCGACCGCGAGCTGCTCAATATCAAGATCGAGGAAGCGCAGCTGCGCATCCAGTCGATCCTGGACAAGCTGCCCACCGCCAGCGACGCCCGCCAGCTCGACCTGCTGGGCGAAGGCGATGCGGCCAGCCGCGCCGAACAGAAGGCACCCGGAGAAAACGCATGAGCAATAAGCAAGTCGAAGTGATCATTGCCGGCCAGTCCTACCGGTTCGCCATTGCCGCCGACAACGAGGCCGCGCTGCTGGAGGCCGTGGCACTGGTAGACGGCCAGATGACGCGGCTCAAGGGCGGGGTATCCGCCAAGGGCGTGGAACGCGTTGCCGTGATGGCCGCGATCAGCATCGCCTCGGACCTGCTCTCGCTCAAGCGCAAGCAGCAAGAAGATGGCGCGATTCCCGTTGATGCAGTGCGTGCGCGCATTCGCGAGCTGAACGAACGCGCGGACGAAGCCCTGCGCCAGTACGCGCATGTGGGCACCAATTCGCCCGTGCCGCGCAACTGATGTCCTGCCCTGCGCCGGCGGTGTACCGCACGGCACAGGTAGGCAGCGATACGCGCGTGATTTCGGCCCGATGTGCCCCACATGCCGCGCGCGTCAGCAAAATGTAACGACACGCAAAGACGGGCTTGGTATGGAAAGCCTCGCGGTGTATAGT
>NZ_JBFTSF010000272.1:0-9365 GCF_056399905.1 Cupriavidus sp. 01L46 | reverse complement strand
GGGTACGCGAAATATATGGCCCTGTTGAAGCAGTTCCAGTTTTGGGATGCGACAAATCTGCAATCCGGTGCGAAACTCTGGTTTTTTCACCCACTCCAGTTCATCCGGTATTTTAGAAAATGCGAGTGGTTAAATCATGGCGAGCTCGCGGCCACGTTCCCCCGTCACATGTTCTATACGAAAACGGGAAACCCGATAGTTGCAATCACGACAAACAATGATATCTATGCCCTTGAAAAAAGTGAGGCTTTGGGTCGTGTGGCGAATTACATAGGTCCATTAAATGAGTGTATTAGGAAATACATCGGATGTGACAAACAGCGGCAAGCTATATTTCTGTCTCAAGTACTTCTTGAGACTGCGCAATGGAGAAATCTAGGTGGAACGAAACGACTCATGCATGAATGGGGGTTTGGAGCGTATTCATCGAATAATCCGGCAACTCAATACTATACCGCGTTCTACGGGCGAGGGATTATGCAACTCACGTGGGCCGGAAACTATGCTTCGTATGGGAAATTTAGGAATTTTCCGCCTCATACAGGCCAATATGTCGAGCGACTGCCAAATTCAGCGCCAAGAATAACGAATGGGTCACAGCACTATAATTTTAAGCCGAGCGACCAAGGTCACTTGATTCGTTGGTCCCCTCGATTCGATCCAGATGTTGTGGCCGAGGATCGTTATCTGGCCTGTGATTCCGGCGGATTTTTTTGGGCATCGAGGCCTTTTTCGGAGGGCGTCAACATAAATAGAGTGGCCGACCGTCCCTACTCGGCCGAAAACACAGGATTAATAAACCGCCTCGTAAATGGTGGGGGGAATGGATACGATGAAAGGCAGGCGTATACGGTTTTCAGTAACCTTCGATGTTGTGGGCCCTAAAAATGGAGTTCATCATGGAGTAATTCCCGTTGAAACGGAAAAGCCAATTCATGTCGTTATTGATGATTATAGCTTCGACAACCGGAAAGGTTTTTCAATTTGGTCTGTTGATGAAGGGATGGGTGTTTATACAATTCATAGGGTTTTTCTATATTCAAGTGATAAATCCACATTCGTAGAATGGCTCCCGGCCTGCGGGGATCAATTTATCAACCTGAAGGTTGATAAAAAAAGAAAGAGGCTAATTAGCACTTACTATGAAGAAAATGTCCCGAAGCGGTGTATAACCCGTCTGCCGAAATATAGATAACTCATCCGCTGAGACGATTTTTGTGAAAAAAGATAATTTATCCGAAGCAGGGAGTGGGGGTATGTATAACGATATGGGAGAAGGTGTAGTCCTGAAATCTCCCCTGTCGTGATCCTTTCGTCGGCTATAAATAATGTTCTTATTTTTGGTCGATTCAATATTTTACTTAAAAAAATGAATTTCATGACTAGATTGTTATCAGGAAGGTGCATCAGAATAATAATTTTTTCATTTTCTTTGTCTGTGTGCAATTTTTCAATTTCTGGCAATGTTATGGCGGGGGGGGTAGGTAATAATCGTGCGTTGACTGATGTAAATTTCGATGCGGCGTATAAGGACTGCAGTTTATTTAAATTTAGCAACGAAAATGATCAGGTGCTTTCGTCTACCGAAAAAGAATTTCGTAATTTGAAAGAAACGTATTGGACCCGCGGGATGAATGACATGTGCGTGGCGTCGTTAAGAGCACCGACATTGATGCCAATGTCGAAGGGTGATGCGCGCCAGGATGGTGAATACGTAACCGTTAAAATCAAGCGTCGAGGTTACCTTCCGGGGCACGACAGATGCGAGGGTAAGCCGGATTACGATAATTGCCTTCAAAACGCCGTCTTTGTATTTTTCGGCTTCAATAAAGATGACAGGGGGCGATGGAGGATGAAGACTTACGACGCCGAAAATAGCGTAGGAATTAGCCTGGAACAGTCCATGTCTGAAACAATTGATGGTGTCATTGAGAGGGAGGATGGAATTACGGTGATCGGTGAGTGKAAGCATCCATATATAGGGGATAAAAAGGATTCTTATTATGCATCGGAGCCATGGGAAGATTTGATTGTATTAACAATAATAAGGCGAGCGCCATTCGGATATGTMACGCTTGGTACCGCGGATTCAATTGTCATACCAGTTAATCGAACGCCGGAGTCACTCGAAACGGCCGTGACTCTGATAAATCGAATTATTGATGTTGTTCAGAGCGTTCGAGTGGTTAATAAAAATTGATTTTTTAAGAGTATTTATAATTTTCAGATTGCTGTGGTTGTTTTGTGAAGCACGTGTATGTGTCATATTTTTGGCGGAGTGAAACATGCGATCTCCCATTCGCAAAGGCGATAGACTGGAAAACGGCGGTTCCGTAACGACCGCCTCGTCGGAAATGCTGTTCATGGGCCGGCTTCTGGCGTGCCAGGGTGACGAGGCACTCTGTGCGCGGCATGGGAGGACGACGATTGCCGAGGGCAACGTCTCGTTTCCCGGCAAGGGCGGCAGGCCGGTCGCGATGCATCATCACCGCTGCGCGTGCGGCTGCCGGCTGCTTTCGTCGCTGCAGAACGTGAATATCGCTTGACGATGGCGGTCGATCTGGCAGCGGTGGGCTTGCCGAGTGCCTACCCCGCGAACAAGCCGCGCCTGGTGCCGTGGCTCATCGGCTGGGTGCTTTGCTGCGGGATTGGCGGCGCGGTAGCGCTGTTGCTGTGGCCGGCGGGCACGCCAGCGCGCGGTGCGTGGTTCTGGTTCAGCGTGGTGGGCCTGCCCAACGGCTTGTTCCTTTTCACGCTTGGCATTGCGCGTGCCGGATACGAAGCGATCTGGCTCCGGGCGCATTACCGGAACATGCACCGGCGTCAATGGCTGAGTCACCGCGTGCGCCATGCGCAGCAGCCATTGCAGGTACTCGGTATCGGGTATTGCCTGCCGCTCAAGGGCGAGCCGCTTTCGGCTGCCMTTGCCGGGACGAAGATCTCGATGGAGGCGCAGTCGCCGCGCACGGGTGCCGGAACGATCGTGCATAGCCGGTTTGCAGATGACGATCCGCTGTTTGCGCAAGCGGACGAAGAGGAACCAGCGCCATCGGCGGATGAGGACATGGCGGACGCTGCCGGACAGCAGCCGAGCGTTGCGCCTGCGCCCACGCGTGAGCAAATTCCGCCCGTCGTGCGGATGCTTGCCCAGACCCTCGACACGCTCGGCCAAAGCCTGCATGCATTGTCGCAGTATGGCGCGGCTTATGCGCCCGCCGTGCGGGTGCTCGCTACTGCCGAGTGCGCCGATACTCGTGTGCAACAGGTCCGCCACGCCCTGCGGATTGCAGGATTGCCTGCGCTTGAGTGCATCGCGGTGCCGGCCGGCAACGGCCTGCTCGTGGCCGACGCGTGGCTCGACGCTGGCGAGAAGCGGCCGCTGCTGGTGATTGCCGCGCAGTGGCACGATGCGCCGCCCGCTGGCAGTACCGAAGGTGGCGTCGCTGTACTGCTCGGTCCCGGTGTGTTTCTGCTACCTGAGCCGGTCAAGGTCATGGCGACCCTGCRCCGGCCCGTGGCAGGCGAGCTGGATGCGCTCGCTGATGTGCTGGCGAACGCCGTGATGTGGGGCAACGCCGAAGCCCCTGCCGTCAATCCCGCCTGGATCAGCGGGCTGGACGCCTCGCACGATACGGCTCTGCTGTCTGCACTCGGCAGCGCTTCGCTGAGTGGCGTCACCAAGCTGGAAACGCAGCGCCGGCCCGATAGCCTCATCGGTCACGCGGGCGCGGCAGGCGGCTGGCTGTCGATTGCCGCCGCCGTCGAGTCAGCAACTGCCGGCCCGCACCTGATCGTTCACACCCCCGAGCACGCGCAAACCGCGCAGGCCGCCATCCTTTACGTGAGCCGCGCAACGGCCCCCAGAACGGAAGCAACGGACCCCACTTCGCCATATGACGAATCCAACGAATAACCTCAAGGCACTCGCATCGCAGGACGAATCCTCTGGCGCGCCCGGTTCCCTCGCCACCTGGGGGCTGGTGGTGGCCGCCGTCGCGTTGACCGCACTGGCGCTCGGCCTGGTCTGGCTCAAGGGCGATCAGTTCAATGTGCCGACGCTGGACGCCAAAAAAACAGCCTCGATCTGGATTCTCGCTGTACTGGCTGGGATCTTGATCCTGCATCCCGTTGCACTGGGGCTTGGCGCGTACAGCGCGGCAGGCCGGCTTTTTCGCCGGGAGACCGGCAGCCAGCCGGAGGCCGTCAAGGCCACCTCGGCGCTCAAACGTGATGCGCGTCTGCAGTACCTGTGCGAAGACCTGCGTGCCTCGCACGGCTGGTTCTGGCGCTACCGGCTGCCGTGGCTGCTGGTGAGCGGCAACGATGCGCTGGTCGATACCGTGGCGCCCGGCCTCAAGCAGGCGGGCGTGATGCATATCGCCGATGCCATCCTCGTGCATGCGGCGCCTGACGGCATGGATGCGGGGCTGTGGCGCAAACAGGTCAGGCAGTTGCGACGCAGGCGTCCGGTCGACGGCGTGGTGCAGGTAGTGCGCACGGGTGAGGCCATCCGGCCCGACGCCGAGCTTCCCCGCATGCTCTTGACCATCGCAACCGAGCTCGGCTGGGCTGCGCCCGTGACGTTTCTGCATCCGGTGCCGACGACCGGCCGCCAACCCGAGACGTTCCAGGCCATCGGCGCCTTCCTGTCGGGTTCAATCCGCCGTGGGACACAGGGGCCTGCCAATGCACTGAACGACCAGCTTACGACGCTCGAATTGCACACGGGGACGATTGCCGTGGAGCTGTGCTACGAGTCGACGCGCATGCCGTACCTCGCGCAGGTATCGCAGTACATCGGTGGGCAGCGAGAGAGGATCGTGACCAGTTGGGATGCGTTGATGGCCTCGAAGTGGCTTCGCGCGCCACTGCAAGGCGTGATGTTCGCGCCGGTGTTTGCCGCGAGCCAGCCGGGTGCGGTGCCTGTGCTGACGCCAGCCATGGCCGTATCGGCCGCTTTAGCCGCGTTGGCTGAAGCGGCCCGGCCTGGCGTCCCCAGCATGGCGCTGCGCGAACAGCCGGCCTCGCTACTGCCCACGTGGCAGGAGATCGGCCGCAGCCTGCGCCGGCATCGCGGCAGGCGCATCGGCTTTTACTGGCCGAACGCGCTCGCCGCGCTTGTCACCGTGGCAGCGATCGGCTGGTGCGTGGCGATGACAATCTCGTTTGCCGGCAACCTGCAAGGCATCCGGCAGGCGCGGGCGAGCGCCGAGGCAGCCGACGCAACCGTCGCGGCCGCGCCCGGCAGCCCGGCCGCCCTGCGCGCGCAGCTCGCGTTGCAGCAGCGCATCGAGATGCTGGAGTACCGGCAGCGGCATGGCGCACCGTGGCATCTGCGCGCGGGCCTGAACCGCAATGACGCGATTCTCGATGACCTGTGGCAGTCATATAGGACGGTCGCCGAGCGCAACCTGCAGCGCCCGGTCGTGCAGACCCTCCGGGCCGCGCTCACCGATCTCGCGCAGACGCGCGCCGATGCGTTGCAGAGTCACGACGCGCAGCGGCGCGGCTATGACGCGCTCAAAGGGTACCTGATGCTGGCGGAACCGCGCCGCACCGATCCCGCATTCCTGACGGGGCTGATCGTCTCCGCGTGGCCCGCACCGGCGGTGATGCCGGCCGGCGAGTGGCTGGACACGTCGCAGCGGCTCGCCAGCTTCTACGCAACCCACCTGAAGGCGCACCCGGAATGGCGCATCAACGCGTCCGACACCCTCGTGGCCGAGGCGCGCAACACACTGGTCAACCAAATCGGCCTCGCGAACGCCGACGACACGGTCTACCAGAACGTGCTGGATGACGCGAGGGGCAAGTACGCCGATGGATCGCTCGCGACGCTGCTCGATGGCGCAGACGCGCGCGGGCTCTTCACCACCGCGCGGACGGTGCCGGGCGTCTTCACGCGCGCGGCGTGGGACGGCATGATCGCCGAGTCGATCGACAAGGCCGCTCGCGAACGGCGCGTGCAGGGCGACTGGGTGCTGTCGAATGGGGGGCCGGCACAGTCGGTGGACGCGGCCGTCGTGCAGGGGGCCGGGACGACGACGAGCGCACGCCAGGAACAACGCGCCACCGACGATCTCAAGGCGCGGCTGACCGCGCGCTATTTCGCGGAATACACGGCCGCATGGCAGGGCATGCTCAACAGCGTCCAGTGGCAGCCGGCGGCGAACCTGAACGATGCGATCGACCAGCTCACCCGGCTGACGGACGTGCAGACGTCACCGCTGATCGCGCTGATGCGGTCCATGCAGTATCAGGCACAGGCAGGCCGCCCGCCGCAGGCGCTGACCGACGCACTGGTGCGCAAGGCGCAAAGCCTGATCGGTAGCGATGACAAGGCCCAGGCCCCCGCCATCCATCCTCTGGACAAGCCGTTTGGCCCGCTGCTCGCGCTGATGGGCGACAGTGGCGGCAGCACCAACACTAGCACTGCCGCTGGCAGCGGCGCAGGTCACGGCGGGAATGCCGCCAGTGCCACCACGACGCTGAACGGGGTGAGCCTAGCGCGCTACCTGACGGTCGCCACCACGATGCGCCTGAAGCTCCAGCAGGTGGCGGCGAGTCCCGATGCGCAGGCGATGGCCCGCTCGCTCGCGCAGGCCGTGTTCCAGGGGAAGCTCTCGGAGCTCGCGCAGGCAAAGGATGACGCAGCGCTCACCGCCGCTAGCCTGGGCACGCAGTGGTCGGGCTTTGGCGACGCGCTGTTTGCACGTCCGCTCGACACTGCCTGGCTGACGATCCTGCAGCCGGCCGCCGCGAGCCTGAACGAAGCGTGGCGCGTGAGCGTCGCTGCACCGTTTGCGACCACCTTCAGTGGCCGCTATCCGTTCTTCGATACGAACGCCGATGCGTCGTTCGCCGAACTGGGGCGCTACGCGCGCCCCGACACGGGACTGATCGCCCGCTTCATCACGACACAACTGGCCGGCGTGCTCAAGCCGCAAGGCGACCAGTGGGTTCCAAATGAACTGGCGCCGCAGGCGTTGCAGTTCGATCCCGCGTTCCTCGCCGCGATCCGGCAGCTGTCCACGCTTGGTGCCCAGATGTACGTGCAGGGTGATGCGGGATACCGCTTCGAGATCATGGCATTGCCGACCCCGAACGTCACGCGTTCGGCGCTGTCCGTTGACGGCAAGCAGATCGTCTACTTCAATCAGCGCGAGGCGTATACGCCGCTCGCGTGGCCCGGCAATGGCCTGCACGGCCACGCGGGCTTGACGTGGCAGACGGTCAACGCCGGCACGCGCCAGGCGTTCGAGTCGACCGGCGACTGGGCCTTCCTGCGTCTGCTGGCGAAGGCCGATGTCAAGCCGCTCGACAGCACGCGCTATGCACTCACGTGGAAGGATATGGAAAAAGATGCGGATGGCGAGCCGCTGCGCTACGTGCTGCGCACGCAGTTGGGCGCGGGTCCGCTGGATCTGCTCAAGCTGCGCGACTTCAGGATGCCCGAGCGCGTCTTTATCGTCGGCAAGGCCGGGACGGCGCCGGTTCTGCCTCCATTGCGACCGGAGATGACACCATGAGTGACGAAGACAATCCGCTGCTGAGATATTACGACGCGGAGATGCGCTATCTGAGCGAGGCGAGCAGGGAGTTCGCCGCGGCGCAGCCTGATGCGGCGCGCCGGCTGGGCCTGACGAGCCTGGGTGAGCGCGAGGACAGCGTGGAACAGCTCTACCAGGGCTTTGCGTTCCTGATGGCGCGGATGCGCGCGAAGCTCGATGACGCGTTGCCGGAGATCACCGACCCGTTGATCGACAACCTGTGGCCGCACGCCGGGCGCACGATTCCGTCGCTGGCGATCCTCGAATGCGTGCCGCGCGCGGGCGAGGCACGCGTGCTCGGTAAGCTGCCCGCGGGCACTCAGGTGCGCTCCGGCCCGGTCGGCCCCGAGGGCACCATATGCACGTACCGCACCACCCAGCCCGTGCCTCTGCTGCCGCTCGCACTGGTGGAGGCAGGTCCTGCGGTGCGCGCCGACGGCCGCACGGTGATCCGCATCGCGTTCGACCTGCTGCATTTCGACCAGCGCCCGCTCGATGACCTGGCGCGCATCCGCTTGTACCTGCATGGCGACCGGCCGACTGCCTCGGCGTTATATGCGGCGTTCACGCGCCAGGTCGAGGCGATTGCAGTGCGCATGGCGCGGATCCATGATGGGCGCCCGCAGCCACTGCCGCGCATGAGGTTCGAGGTGGCGGGCTTCGGTCCTGAGACGCGGCTCTGGCCGACCGACCACGAGCGGCGCAACGGGGAGCTGGATCGCGAGCAGACGATGCTCGAGTACTTCACGTTCCCCGAGAAATTCCATTTTGTGGACCTGTGCGGGTTCGATGCGGCGAGCGTGCCTGCGGGCGAAACGCGTATCGAATTCGAGGTCCTGCTCAACGGGCCGCTCGCCGGCGACGTCGCGTTTGGCACCAGCAACCTCCGGCTCTTCTGCACACCGGTGATCAACCTGTTCGAGATCGATGCGCAGCCGCTGCAGCCCAACGAGCACGATCGCGACTACCTAGTGCGCGCGCAGGACGCCGACGGCGCGCACATCGAACCCTACGATGCGCTGTCGGTCGCGGCTACCGACCTGAACAGTGCGGAGCAGCACGCTTACCGGCCCTTCAAGGCATTCCAGCACCGTGGCGGCATGCTGCGGCACGAGGCGCCCGAGCGRTACTTCCATGCGTCGTTGGGCTTTGGCGTGACCGGTGGCCGCCAGATGTGGATCACGCTGGGCGGCCACGTATGGGACAAACTTGGGGACGCCCCCGGTAGCCCGCCCGATACGCACGTGAAAGTGCGCGTGCTGGCGAACAACGGCACGTTGCCGCGCACGGCGCTGCGCGAGTCGACGATCACCACGCTCGCATCGGGCGCGGGGGACGTCGGCAGCGTTCGCAACCTGACGCAGCCCACGCTGCCGCTCTATCCGCCGAGACGCAGGCAATACCAGTGGCAGGTCATGTCGCATTTCTCCGGTCACGAGTTCAACACGCTGGACACGGATGTGCTGCGCGGCGTGCTTGCCCTGTACGACTGGACCGGGCGGGACGACAACGCGAAGCGCATCGCGGCGATCCGGCGAGTCAGGCTCGACCAGCGGGGCGTCCTGCGCAAAGGGGGCATGCTGCGGGAGTTCGCCATTCACGTGGAGATGGATCCGGCGGGCTTCGCCGGACCTGGCGATGTGGTGCTGTTTGGGGACGTGCTGAGTCACTTCGTCGGGCGGTACGCCAGCCATCGCTATTCAGTGCGGCTCGTGCTGGTCGCGAACGGCAAGGAGACCGCGTATCCCGCCACCGAATTCACAGGATCGGAGTTCTGATGGAAGTGAAACACGCGACGTACGTGACGTACGTGAC
>NZ_JBFTSF010000271.1:0-13447 GCF_056399905.1 Cupriavidus sp. 01L46 | reverse complement strand
TCTCCCTGCATAGGGGTCCATAGCGGCATTGACTCGCTCCTTACGCCGGGCAGGTCGAGCGATGCGATTGGGACCAACAAGCGACTTCAGTCGCTCCCCCGCAGATCGGCGCCTCGTGCCTATGGTCAATGCACACGCCGCAGMTCGCCACGCTCGTCGCTGCGCTCAATCAGCAGGGGCGCAGTTGCGCGGCGGTGACCAGTGCATCAGCCATGATTGCCCCCGTCACCGCGTCGCGCACTTCCCCCGCCACCTCGGCCAGGTTCTTGTCGCGCCGGCGCTCGTTGACATACTCCCGGCGACTTGAGCCAAACCGACCACTCACAGTGTGAGTCCGTTATACGAAAAACACATATGGATTGAGATGTTCATTGCAAATTAGTCTAGTCCATAACGCCTCCGCTACCCTATACACTCATGTCACACGTCGGCTGAGCACAAGCCGCCCGGCGCTAGGGCTGCCCTTTCCGTCTGAAAGGCTTCGGTGGTGACCGCCTCGTTGGTCGGCTAGATACAGCAGCGGCGAGGGGATACCGGTCTCTGTGGGGAAGAGTTGAGACGACCGGCACGCGGGCGAAGATAGCGCGTTCGAATGACTGTCGGAATCATCCAGCTAGGGTGACGGAAGGCCCGCCGATACAAGCACATCGGGGGGCCTTCGGCTGTCCCTTTCATCCCTCAAGAAGGATCCAGAGCATCCATCTTTGCTTAGAGATTGGTGCAGGAATAACCTGATGAAGGATCTCTGCCGCTTCACGTTTTGAACCGCTTCGCGGTTGGGCAGCCAAGGCAGGAGCTTTGACAGCGAGTGCCCTTGCTTACCGCTACCTGCCCAAAGCTTGCAATTCTCCTTACGCCCTCCTCATTMCTCGGCGATGAGGAACCGATTCGGATTCTTTCCGATCCACACCGGCGCCACCCACGCCCCGACCACGTTTTGCCAGTCTTGGGGTCTCGGTACTCCTGGTGGTGCCGCTGATCAAGCGGATGCTGGCGGGCGAGCCAGTCACCGCTGCCTGGTTCCACGCGGAGTGCGTACCCAAGATCACTGGTGCACCTGGGCTTGCTACCGCGACGATAGCTCGCAATGAAGTGCCAAGAACGGCGGACGATGCCACCAAATCGCACTGAGCCCGACCAGGCGACCGGGGCCGGCCCGACACCTCGATCAACGGGTAATCCGAGTGCGGCCATACCTTGCTGAGGTCGAACAGCCGGAGGCGGTTCCTCGCAGCAAAGCGATGTCACCGTCCAGCAGATACTCGACCTGGTAGTGGCAATACGGATTCATCGAATCCTTGGAGGGCATCATCGAAACAGGGAGCGCGCTGGCGCAGGCAAGACCGCGCATGGGAATATATCGCGCGGACCCGGTCAGTCCGGCGCGCAAGAAGGCGTCGGCAGGGGCGGCCATCTAATACCTTGGTATTAGCCGCGGCGGCCAGCGCGCGGGCGGGATCGGAGCGATACCACGGTATGATTCCATGGAATGCGCTGGCGCGTTATCCTCGACGCAATCGATGGGAGTCTCTTGCGAGCTTCGTCATCGCTCATGACAACCAAGGAGCCCCGTGTGCCAGTTGCCCCGGTGATCGCCATCGTCGACGACAATGCTTCTGTCCGACAAGCCCTGGGAAACCTGCTTCGCTCCTTCGACATGGTTGTCGAGCTCTACGCAAGCGGGAACGACCTGCTGCAATCCCGTGCCCTCGATGCCGTCTCGTGCCTGGTCACCGACGTGCAGATGCCCGAGATGAACGGCTTCGCGCTATGCGAGGCCCTGCGCATGCGTGGGCTGTCCATCCCCGTCGTCTTCATGACGGCGTTCCCCGAGGAGAGTTACCGGCAACGCGCAGAGGCAATCGGCGCCATCTGCTTTCTGAGCAAGCCGTTCATGGACCCCGAGATCATCCAATGCATCGAGAGTGCTCTCGCGCACGGCAGTGCCAAGACCCCGCACCAAAGGCGCTGACGCTGCCCGACAGCGCGTTGACCCGAGCGCACGGCACGCGCCACGAACGGTTGGCCCTGGGGCTGGCCGGCTTCTTTGCCGCCGCCTCGATCCGCGCGGCCGACACGCTGCTGCCGGCGTTGTCGCGCGACTTCGGCATATCCGCGGGCAAGACCGGGCTGGCGGTGACCAGCTTCACGCTGGCGTATGCCGCCTTTCAGATGATCTACGGGCCACTGGCCGAGCGCACGGCAAGCTGCGTGTGATCTCGGTCGCGCTGCTAGCCTGCGCGGCGGCCAATTTCAGCCAGTCGCTGGCGCCAAGCTTCCCGTGGCTGGTGGTATTGCGCGCCATGGCCGGTGGCGCCAGCCTGGGATTCGGTCATGGGTGGGGTCGCTAAGTTCCAGGGGCCCTGGCCCGCCATGAGGCCGACGGCCAGAAGCACCCGCAGGCGTGGCCGGCGGCGATACCACCGGTTGATGAGCCCATTGTGCGAACACCGTCACCTTCCGTCTACCCATACCACCGGACGATGGCGCCCCGCGCGGGCACTGTCTATGATAGAGCATCGAAGCGGTCCAACCTTCAATTGCCTAGCGCCCCATCATCGAATGATCCTGTCCGTGCCGACATCCGTCACCGGGCAAGCGTGCCTTCTCCATAGCAGCGGCGCACATCGCTGCCTGCCTCGCCCGCCTTGTCTCGCCCGGGGCATGGCGAGATGAGCGCTGGCGACTTTCCCGCCCGCTCCGACGCGCAGCCCGGCAGCGAGCGGTCCGTTGTGACACTGTCGGACTACCTCTTCACTCCCGTCAAGCAGGACGGGATCCTAGCGCTCTCGCGCGGCCGCCACCAGCATGTTGCGCGGACCATCCTGCTGGCGCACGCAGCCACCGCGGATACTGAGGTGGGGGGCGAGGCGGAGCGCCAGCTCAACCACGAATTTGCACTGCGCGACCTGCTCGATGGCGCCTGGGCCCTCAAGCCGCACACCAGCGTGCGCCGCCACGCCGGCGTGGCGCTGGTCTATGACGACCTGGACGCCACGCCGCTGTCGCTGCTGCCGCCCGGGCCGCAACCGGTGGCGCGGCTGCTGTCCATCGCCGTAGGCGCCGCCAGCGCGCTGCGCAGCCTGCACGAAACCGGGCTGGTCCATCAGGCGATCATGCCGTCCAACCTGTTCGTCGATGATACCGGGCACTGCCGTATTGGCGGGTTCGGCCTGGCGACACGACAACAATGCGAGATCGCGGACACGCTGCCCCCGCACCTCCACCTGGCCGGCGAGGCGCCCGCCTATATGTCGCCCGAGCACACCGGCAGGACACGCCACGTCCGGGACGCACGCAGCGATCTCTACTCGCTGGGCGTGACGCTGTACAAGCTCGCCACCGGCCACCTGCCCTTCGTGGCACGGGTCCCCGGCGATCTCAGCGAGTGGGCGCATTGCCACATCGCCAGCGAGCCGGTCCCGCCCCATGTGCAGGCTGCCGCCGTGCCCGAGGCGCTGTCGCTCTTGATTCTCAAGCTGCTGGCCAAGCGCCCCGCGCGCCGCTACCAGTCGGCCGCGGGGCTCGAAGCGGACCTGAGGCGATGCCGCACACTTTGGGATACGCTGGGCCGCATCGACCCGTTCGAGCTGGGTACGCACGACCAGCCCGCGGAGCTGGAGCTGCCCGGCCGCCTGTATGCCCGCGAGGCGGAGCTGGCGATGCTGCAAAACGCCTTCGACTACGTGGCCATGAGCGGCAACCACGCGCTTGCCGTGGTCACCGGCACTTCGGGCATCGGCAAGTCGGCGTTGCTGGAAACCTTCCTGCAGGGCTTGCGGCAGCGCCCAGCCTGTTGCGCGGCAGGCAAGGGCGACCAGTTCCGGCGTGAAGTGCCGTACACCGCACTGGCGGAGGCGTTCCAGGGATTGGTGCTGGAGATACTGGGGCAGCCCGACGCCGCCGTTCGCGACTGGCAGCAACAGGTGTCGCAGGCACTGGGCCCATATGGGCAACTGGCCGTCAACATGATCCCGGCACTGGAGCTGCTGGCCGGCAAGCTGCCGCCGGTGGCCACCTCGACAGGCCCCGAGGCACAAGAACATTTCCACATGGCGATGCACAACCTGGTGAACGCCTTCGCCCGCTACGATCGCCCGCTGGTGTTGCTGGTCGACGATCTGCAATGGCTGGACGCCCCTTCGCTGAGCCTGCTCGAACACCTGCTGGCCAACCCCTCGCCTCTGCCCCTGCTGCTGGTCGCAAGCTCCCGCGAAGCCACCGCGGAACTAGGCCTGCAGGTGCCGCCGGGCACACCGGAACCGACGCACGCCAGGCTGCGCCGCAAGGCCGCCCGGGTGTACGAGGTGGCGCTGGCCGAGCTCGACGTCAACGCCATAACCACCCTGGTGGCCGACACCCTGCGCGCGCGGCGACGCGACCTGCAGGGGCTGGCCGCGCTGATCCACGCCAAGACGCTGGGCAACCCCTTCTTCGTCGGCCAGTTCCTCAAGACCATGGTGGACGACCGTCTGATCGTGCGCCGCCCCGACGATGCCAACTGGCACTTCGACCTCGAAGGCATCCGCCGGCGCGACTATACCGACAACGTCGCCGGCATGGTGCTACGGCGGCTCGAGCGCCTGCCCGCGCGCACGCGCACACTGCTGGGCGGCATGGCGTGCCTGGGCCGGCACTCCGACATCGCCCTGCTGTGCGCGATCTACGGCATCGACGGGCGCGCGCTGCACGCGGTGCTGGCCCCGGCGCACGCCATCGACGCGGTGCACCAGGAAGAGCAGCGCTACGCCTTCTTCCATGACCGTGTGCAGGAGGCCGCCCACGGCTTGCTGTCGCCGGCCGAGCGCAAGCGTATCTACCTGAGCGCCGGCCGCCTGCTCGCCAGGGCCGCGCAGGCGGACGACCGCGACGAGCCCCTGTTCCACGCCACCGAACTGTTCGCGCAGGCGGCCGAGCTGGTGGCCGACGCCGGCGAGGCCATCGACGTCGCGCGGCTGAGCCTGCAGGCCGCGCGCCGCGCCAAGCGCGCCATCGCCTATGCCTCCGCCGTGACTTACCTGGACAGCGGGCTTTCGTTCCTGCGCGCGGCGGCAGCATCCGGCAGCGAAGTCCCTGCGCCGCTGATGTTCGCGCTGATGCAGGAACAGGCGGAATGCGAATTCCTGCTCGGCAACCTAGCACGCGCGCTGGATCTGGCGCTACGCCTTCTGGCGATGCCCGCCACGGCGCCGCAGCGTGCCGCCATCCACCAGCTCAAGACCGAGATCCACACGCGCCGCTCCGAGAACGCGCTAGCGGTGGAAACCGCGGTGGCCGGCCTGCAAGCCTTCGGCATCCGGCTGGCGGCGCATCCGCCAGCCTCGGCCTGCGACACCGCCTATCTCGACATCCGCGCCCGACTGGCAGGCAGCGCGCTGGAAGCGCTGCTCGATCTGCCGCCGATGTCCAACCCCGACATCGAGGCAGCCATGGCGCTGCTGGCCGCGCTGTCGGCCCCGGCCAGCTTCACCGACGAGCACCTATTCTTCCTTCACCTGTGCGAGATGCTGCGGCTGACGCTGGAGCATGGCATGACCGGTGCGTCCACCGCCGCGCTCAGCTGGTTCGGCGTGCTGGTGGGGCACCGTTTCGAGGACTACCAGGAAGGGTTCCGCTATGGACATCTGGCCCGCGAGCTGGTCTCCCGCCACAGCTACCTGGCCTACGAGGCCAAGACGCTGCTGCCTCTGGACCAGCTGAGCGTGTGGACCCATCCACTGTCGTTCTCGATCGACTGCGCCCGCGCGGGCTTTTCCGCGGGCGTCGCCAACGGCGATATCACCACAGCCTGCTTCGAGTGCTGTCATCAGGTGGCCAATCTGCTCACGCGCGGAGATACCCTGGACGAAGTCTTGGCCGAAGTGCAGCGCGGCCTCGACTTCGTGCGCCGCGCCGGMTTTCAGGATGTCGAGGAAATCCTGCTGCTACAGCAGCATTTCGTCGACGGACTGCGCCAGCCCCACTTTCCCTTGCGGCCTGCGGCGCCGGCCTTGCTGGACGATCTCGGGCCCAGCCGGACGTCGCGGGAGCGGATGTCGACGCTGGATTTCTGGCACTGGATCTACTTGGCCACGACCCGCTACATGGCGGGCAACTATGACGCCGCCGCAGCCTGCCAGCAGCGCGCCGCGGCATTGGCATGGTCGGCGCCCGGCCACATTCACCTGCTGGACTTCCATCTGTACAGCGCCCTGACGCTCGCGGCCACCGCGCGCCCCGGCGCGCTGCAATGCACGGCGCAGCGCGAACGTCTGATGGCACACAGCCAGAAGATCGACGGATGGGCCGCCGCCAATCCCGCGACGTTCGCCGACAAGTCGCTGCTGGTCCAGGCCGAGATCGCCCGGCTGGACGGAGACACCCTGGCCGCGCTGTCGCTGTTCGAGAAGGCGATTTGGCGTGCCGACGAGCAGGGCTTCATCCAGTACTCCGCCCTCGCCCACGAACTGGCGGCCCGCCTGTGCGCCGGCAGCAGCTTCCAGACCGCCGCGCAGGCGCATGCCAGGGCAGCGCGCGACGCATACCGGCGCTGGGGCGCCACCGGCAAGGTGGCGCAGCTGGAATCAATGCACGCGGGCCTGGCGGACAGTAGCCCGCAGAAGGCTTATGCGCTGGCGGGCAGCCCGCAAATCCGTGACGTGGAGAGCGTGATCCGCTCCGCCCGCGCGCTGACCGAGGAGATCCACCTGGACAAGCTGGTGGACACCCTCATGACCATTGCGCTGGAACATGCCGCCGCCCAGCGCGGCCTGCTGATCAGGCTACACGGCAGGACGCCGATCATCGAGGCGCGCGCCCACACCACGTCCAGCGGCATCCTCGTCGAGCTGGCGCAGGACGCGCCCGGGGMCGATGACCTGCCCATCTCCATGCTGAACACCGTAGTCCGCACCGGACAGCGGATCATCGTCGACGATGCGAGCGGCCCCAACCCCTTTGCCATCGACAGCTATTTCCACCAGCAGGCGCACGGTTCGGCAATGTGCATCCCGATGCTCAAGCGCAACGAGCTGATCGGCGTGCTTTATCTGGAAAACCGGCTGATCCGCGACAGCTTCACCGTGGCACACACCAGGGTGCTGGAACTGCTCGCCGCGCAAGCCGCCATCTCGCTCGAGACCGCCCGTCTCTATGACGCTTTGCTCGCGGAGAATGCACGGCGCGAACGCGTGGAACGGGCAATGCGCGCGAGCGAGGCGTCGCTGGTAATGGGCGAACGCATGAGCCACACCGGCAGTTGGCGCTGGGACCTGCGCCAGAACGTGTTCACCTGCTCGGAGGAGCTGTGCCGCATCTTTGAGTTCGATGCGGCGCAGTCCGTGTTCCTGCTGGAGGATTTCGCTGCGCGTATCCATCCGGACGACCGCGCGGTGGTGCTGGAGATGGTCGATCTGCACGTGGCGGAAGAACGCCCGATCCGCGTGGAATACCGCATCGTCAGGAGCGATGGCGAGATTCGGTATCTCGCTTCGATCGGCAAGCCGCTGTCCGTCGACGGCGATGCGCTGGACTACGTCGGGACCGTGACCGACGTCACCATGCGCCGGCAGGCCGAGGACGCGCTGCGCAATGCTCAGGCCGACTTGGCACGGGTGGCCCGCGCGACCACGGTAGGCCAGCTCACCGCCTCCATCGCGCACGAGATCAACCAGCCGCTGATGTCGATCGTCTCCAATGCCGGCGCCAGCCTGCGCTGGCTCGACCGCGCCGCGCCCGAGATCGGCAACGCCCGCGAGGGCCTGGTTGCCATCGCCAGCGAAGGCCAGCGCGCCGGGGACATGATCCGCAGCCTGCAGGCGCTGACGCGCAATGCCGCGCCGGTGCTGGCGGCGATCGACATGCACGAGGCGATCCGGCACATCCTGGCCATCGCGCGCAGCGAAATCGAGCGGCGCCAAGTGTCGCTGCAGCTGGCCATGGATGCTCCGTCGTCACAGGTTTTCGGCGATGGCGTCCAGATCCAGCAGGTGCTGCTGAACCTYGTGRTCAATGCCGTGGAGGCGATGAGCGAGGTCACCGACCGCCTGCGCATGCTGCGTGTCGCCACCGACATCGTCGAAGGCGTCTACCTGCAGGTCAGTGTGGAGGACACCGGCACTGGCATGAGCAACGACGCCATCAAGCACGCCTTCGAACCGTTCTACACCACCAAGATCAACGGCATGGGCATGGGGCTGGCCATCTGCCGCTCCATCGTCGAGGCCCACAATGGCCGCCTGTACGCCGCGCCCCGCCTGCCGCACGGGTGCGTGTTCGCCTTCGTCATTCCGCTCTGTATGCCGAAGCCAGCGGCTGACCAGGGCACGGCCTCCGAAGCGCGGCGCCGGTGTCAGCCGCCGGAGGATGGCTAGCGACGATCCCCCTGTACGGCTGCGCTTTCCATGCGCTGACCGGTGTGCAAGCTGTATTGCTCCATCTATGTCCAGTCCGATTCCTGGGATGCCTTTCGGGAAGGCCGCAGGCGAGACGTGCGTGCAGCTTGACGGCGACATGCGGTGCAAGATTTTTGGTCATCCTGACCGTCCGCCAGTGTGTGGCTCGCTCCAGCCAAATATAGGCATGTGTGGAGACGGTCGAGCATTGGCTGCGTGGCCCGTGACCGGGACGAACTCCACAGCGGTCGCTGCAGGATTTGTGCTGGCCCCGATCACCACCGATTCACAACAGCACAAGTGACAACTTACAAAGCGGCTGACCGGCCAGGCAAAAGCGAATACACCCCGAGACGTACGGGCCAGCCGCTTTCAGCCTCCCGACAACGTGAACCTCTGCCTGGCATTGTGGAKCAACTTATGCTGGCTTGATCATATCCCGCGCATATGCCAGGCCGGTGCCATAGCCGCCCCCGTGCTCGACAACAATTGCCCTAGCTTTTTCGTACGTATCATGGCGCGTCCAGTCCCTTTGGAATTCCAACAGCAGTTGCAGCCACGATGTCATGACGGCGCCAGCCGACGCCATACGGCGCAGGGCCAGTTCGTGGCTGGTCGGCGTTAGACCGCCGCAAGCATCCGCGACAACAACAACTTGGTAGCCTTCCGCCAGCGCAGACAGCACTGGAAAGCTCACACAGGCTTCAGTCAGCATTCCTGCGATGACCAGCGTTTGCTTACCGGTGACTTTCACTGCCTCTCGGKCGGCATCGTCCTCCCAGAGATTCATGTTGCGACGTTCAATCGGCGCGACATTCGGCAATACCTCACGGAATGCAGGCATTAGTGGGCCGCTATACACCTTCGTAGCGGATGTTGAGGCGACGACGGGCACGTCGAACGCTACAGCGGTCTTCGCGAGCGCGAGCCCATTGCTGCGCAGGATCTGCGGGTCTTGCGAGCCGGCGGCAAATGCCAGGCCTGCCTGTTCGTCAACCAGGATCAATGCGCAATCGGCGGGTTCAAGCAACTTGAGTTTGGACATGCTCGTCTCTCCTTAATGAAGGTAAATCGGGGACGACATTGGTATGACGGCGCCCGTGGAAAAAAGGATGCGAAAGCCGCCGTCGAAGAAATCGACGGCCAGCCCTTTAGACTTTGGTACCGTATTGTCACGGGGTATTTCCCGCCATGCACTCAATGACAAACGTTCGACACTACCAGCCATACTTCAACTCGAKGCCGACATAATCGGAGTTTCGACCGCCTGCACTTCGCAGCGCATTGCCGGCCTGATAGTGGACGGCTTCAACAGCGCTTGTCAGCGTTTTGGTCATGGCCCAATCCGCGCGCAATTGCAGGTAAGCACCGGTCCAATGCCCTCCTTGTCCGGCCGTGCCCGGTACGGGAGTGCTCGGCTGTTGATAGACAGCATCAGCCGTAGAGTGACGCCACTGAAGGCCTACGGCTCCCAGCAGCGTTAGGTCGGCTTTCGGCTTTAACGTGATGGACGGCTTCAGATGGATAACGTTGGAGTATCCTGTGTATCCGGCCAACGTGAAGTAGTAGCCGTTGGGAAACAACGGATTGAACGTTCCCGTCGACCCATCCTTCGAATGCCGATCCCCAGAGGCCATGTCCAACTGGATGCCGATGCGAGGGGACCATGGAGAAGCAAGGGTGTAGCCGAACACGGATCCCAAAGCCCACGCTGATATGGATTTCGTACCGACGCGGCCGGATTGATACATCCCCTCGACATCCCAGTCGACCGCCCCCCGCTTGCCCGAGTACCGAAGGTCGTACACATTGCGGTGTTCGCCGCCCGATGCGTCGATGTAACTTGCACCGGTCTTGTTATACGCCGAATAGTAGCCAGACAAATCGCCCGGGCCGACATCCTTCCGATCGAACCGTACACCGCTAAAGGTCAAGTGCCTGTTGGAGACATCATCGAACACGCTTGCCTTGCGGTTCTGCACGGGCTGCGTCAGATAGCCAAGGAAGCGCCATTTATCCAACTCGTAGTCGACCCATACCGCATCGTAGGCCTGCCGCACGTTTGGGCCGTCCCGCACTGAGATGAACCGCTGCAAATCGAACGCCATTTCTTGGCGGCCTACACGAAACTTGAACGTGCCGGGGCCCAGTGGGGAAACCCACGCGACAAAAGCCTGCTGTACATCAACGGGATTMCTGTCCACTGCGGACACAGAGTCCTTTCCAAACACACGCGCATCTGCGAGCTGGGCAAAAAATTGCAGATGCCGTCCCAGCCTGACGTCTGCGCTCACGTCCGCACGCTGCAACAGATAACTATCAGCCCTGCTCGTACCAATGCCGAACAATGGAGCGTTGTTGTACTCAAACCGTTCGCGAAGATTTGCGCCCAGCGAAAGGTAGGAATGGGGATCCCCACCAAGCGGGACATACTTTAGATCGTCAAGAGGCTGCCGCGGCACGCACGGGTCCGCCAGCACCGACCAATCCTCTTGCCAGCGGTTGAACAATGGGATTGGACGGTCTGCGCCGCAAACAATCTTCGCGTCTTCTGCGTGGGCTATGCCTGCCGTTGCCAAAACCGCCAGAACTACCGCTGCGTAAGCAATAGGTCCCAGTCGGCTTGTGGAAGCAGCCAGGTGTTCTGCAGCCCTTGTTGAAGTTACTTTATGCATGTCAACCGAAACTTTAAACACGTTGTATCGCGCCACCCGCTCCGTCTTATGCACTTGCTAGCCCTCCAACCAGTGGCAAGCATGAGCTAACACAGCCGGCACCAGGTGGTGGTTTCAGCGTCGAAGCGCATGGACTTCTGCGATATAGCCTCCCGGAAACTCGACGACGGCGGCCTCCCGCTGCTCCGTTGAAAACGGGCCGACCAACACGACGGCACCGGATGCGCGAGCGCGCGACAAAGTCGCGGATAGATTCCTGATCTCGTAGCCTGTCGACTCGTGGCCAAAGGGAAACGGGAGATGGCCATCAGTGACTAGTACGGTCGTTTTGCCGAACTTCGATTCCATGCGGATGCGACGGTAGCTCTTAGTACCCTGTCCGATTTCCACTCCAGGGGCATTGCATTCGTCCGCCACAACGTCTCCGTTTGTGRACGCGATGTAGCTTCTTACGAACGCGTTTGCTCGATCCGGCGAGATGTAAACTCGGCTCTCCGGCACGGTCTCGAGTTGTTCGTAGTTCGGTGCCTGTGTATGCCAGTAGAGTTGCATGCTTACCCCGCCCGGCCACTCGATCACGGCATCTTTGCCGATCGGATCGGGGAACGCAGCCACACTGACCCCTGCGCCATGGTGTCGCGCGAGTGAAATGGCGGTATCAAGATCTTTGACAAGGTACCCGTGTCGCTCTTGTCCAAACGGATAAGGAATAGGTGTCTTGAAGCCGAAGACCGAGACGGTTCCGACCGGGGTATGGACGATTTGGGACGTCGCCATGCTTGGTGTCGGGGTTACCTGCAGCACGGTAGTTCCGGATTTATGGCCGCCGAATGTCGCGATAAAGCTATCAGAAAACCTCTCGACATCCGCGGGCGCCACATACACATGGGCGGTGTCGTATTGAGGGCCCACGCCCTGGTCCAAGGTGACCGCTTGCAGCGGAACAACGGGCGAAGAAAGTAGGGCACTTGCCAAGTAGCAAGCGCGAACCCGCCAAGAAAGTGTCATATGAGTCTGGAGCGCAGGAACGGTGTCGGCAAGGACATACCCGACACCGTCACCAACTTTGAGAACTGCAATCGGCTCGCCGTTGAGATGCTCTGTGCTTCCTGCCGGCGTAGGCCAATCTCTGCTTCACCGAACGACAATCCRCGTCCCGTGGTCCAGTAGAAGCTTCGGTTTAGCGGCGAGCCGGAACCGGAGCGATGGACTCATGCTTTGTTTCGGTCCKGGGAGCAGCCTTGTGCACCATGGTGTAGGCGTAGTCGACACCCATGCCATAGGCGCCCGAGTGTTCCTTCACCAGCTTCATGACGGCGTCATAGGTGTCGTGGTGGGCCCAGTCGCGTTGCCATTCGAGCAGCACCTGCTGCCAGGTCACCGGCACCACGCCGGCCTGCACCATGCGTTGCATGGCGTAGTCGTGGGCTTCCTTGCTGGTGCCGCCCGAAGCGTCGGCGACCATGTAGATCTCGTAGTTGCCTTCGAGCATGGCGCACAGYGCGAAGGTGGTATTGCAGACCTCAGTCCACAGGCCGGCCACGACCACCTTGTTGCGGCCGTTGGCCTTGAGCGCATCGCGCACCTTCTGGTCGTCCCAMGAGTTCATCKAGGTGCGCTCCAGCGTCTTCTGGTCCGGGAACACGTCGAGCAGTTCCGGATAGGTGAAGCCCGAGAACGACTCGCTCTCGACGGTGGTGATCGTCGTCGGGATATTGAAGATCTTTGCCGCCTTGGCCAGGCCAACGACGTTGTTCTTCATCGCCTGGCGGTCCATCGACTGGACGCCGAAAGCCATCTGCGGTTGATGGTCGATGAAGATCAGCTGGCTGTTCTGCGGGGTGAGGACTTCAAGMTTGGGATTGGACATTGCGTGCTCCTGTTGGGGGCGAGAGTATGGGCTGCCGCGGCACCGGCCGCCGCGACAGAGCCGCGTCGGGGCGGCTAGGCATAAGGGCCGCGACTGGCGTTTTTATCCGGATTGCGACCTGACGCAAGAATAGTCGGCGCTGTCGGCCGCGGCCATTGTCGATTCGTATTAGTCGTGCTCAGCCTTGGTTTCATCGCGACGCCGCCAGGCCGTGCCACAGCAAACGGGAATAGCTTCGCCGGCCCTTGCGGCGTGGGGAAACATAGGGCTGTGTGTGACTTTGATGTGGCGCAACCTGCATACTGGCCGGCTGGGGCTGGTTCCAAGATCCACGCCGAACTAACCCCATGGTATAACTACTCAGGATCCCGGCAATGTGCTGTAATGCAAGGTTTTGCGGGGGTCATGCCAAATTGGCGTGAGTGGGCCTGCCCAGACCCCGCGCACCGATGAGTGCACTGGAGATTGACTGTGACAATCAACAGCTTCGTAACCGCGGACACCAGTGCGAGTGATGAAGCGATGGTGCT
>NZ_JBFTSF010000270.1:0-22684 GCF_056399905.1 Cupriavidus sp. 01L46 | reverse complement strand
GCTCGAATGCATCGAGCTTTACCTAACTGGAGTGAACCAGGCGACCGGGTACATTCGTTGGCGCAAAGGCCCGCCAACGGAGATCCGACAAAGCTCACATGACGGCCGACGCCGCACAACCTGTGCAATCAGGGGATCGGGCAAGACGGCAGCCGCTGGTCCGATCGTCAATGCCAGTGCCAAATTAGCCGGCAAGTCGCCAGCAAGTTTGCCCTGCAACGTGTAATCGATTGGTACCGGGAAGACGAGGCAAGGTGGTAGTGATTGGTATGCTTTGCTAGTCGACCACACTGCCTTTCGCAAAATGACGCCCCTCGCCTAGTCCGATGGCTTTTCGTTAGTCTCGAACGTTAGGGTAACGAGCCAAGGTGGTATTCGTTGGTGTGCACACGCCAGGGAAGCCTCACAAAGAGTGTCATCCATTGGTGTGATCTGCTCGCCGGTGGCCTCGGTGACGCAGGAGCAAGGTGGAATCCGTTCGAGTTGGAGCGACGAGCCCCGGGGTCGCTATGGTGTAAGTGATTGGTCTGACACCGCTGGCGCAGGAAAAATAGGTGAAGTATGTAACCTATTGATTATTTTGATAAAAAATCGAAGTTAGCGTCGCTCCATCCTGTCGTACCGCCCAAAGTGGTAGTGATTGGTGGCGCCCTAAAGCAATGGCGACACCAAGGTGCTATCCATTGGTGCTCCTAGCTGCGAAGGTGTAATCGATTGGTACAGATAGCGATTCGTCAGTTTACTTCGTGTTAATTCTAAGATTGAGCTTGTAAGCTATTGATATAAAAGAATGTAGCTCACCGGCGTAGCACCGCACCATGCACCAATCGCTACCACTTTGCCTTGGGTAAGAGAGCGTTGGCGGTCCCTTGGAGGCCCGCGACGGTTGCCAGATCCACCAACCGGTACCACCTTAGGTCCTGTTTCAAGTTGATTGAACGTTTATCTAAGGGTTACAGCGGTAGCGGTCACTCACAAAGGTGAATTGACGTCGCCCAGAATCGGCCAGGACTTCACCAACGGATATCACCATAGCCCAACGCATACTTCCGCGAACCTCCCGGAAGCCTGCGAATCTGGACCAATCAATGACACCTTAGACATCTTGTAGCCGCCATAGCGAAAGTAATCACTAACATTTCCAGCCCAAACACCACCAATCGCTATCACCTTGGCTCCTTCGCCGATGCCCGTTCTCTGCGGATGCTAGCGGCCACCTGCTTCAGGCCGAAGGTCTCGTCGCATTCGGCAGTTGGCGAGAGCGGGCCGTGTTAAGGCGAGAGTGCCTGTCGCTGGCAATCGCAAAGGCCGACTGAATACCCCGCTTATGGTTGGGAAACGCTATCCGCATCAGGCGCGCTCCTTCCAAGCTATCCGTCTATCCGGTTGGAGTGCTCCGCCTGGTCCGCATCCCGAGAATCGCCCGGGCCATGTCAAGGGCTGTGGAGAAAACGCGAGGGGAGGACCGCGTTTCGCTCATTTGCGGCTGCTGTTCGGCCGACCTGGTAGCGTCTCGTTCTGCTACCGCCCTGACCAGTCGAGTCATTTCCTCTAGACAATCGAGAGCTCGCTGGTGAGTGGCTGAAGATCAGCTAGTCACCAACGGTGTTCGCTTTCAAGCAATTTCAACGGTTCTCCCCGGGCGTCCCGGCGTGCCGCCGTCGGGTTCGCGGGCTGCGCCCTGCGCCTCGTGCCGAGTCGCGGCCATTCGGCTTTGATCCCTGACGCCTCCGGCCCTGTGGGCCTGCGCGCTCCGCTTGCCCATCCTTGCCTTCGTTGGAGGTGGATAGGCGGTCTTGCTGGTCCCTTCACCGTATCACGGCGTTCTCGCCGTCAAGGGCTGCGCGCTTTGGGCGCTTGCGGCCGTGGCCGTCTTCGACCCTGTGACCGCTTGCGCTGCGCCGTGCTGGACGCGGTTCCGKGCAATTCCGCCCGAGCAACCGGAGCACGATCATGTCGCAACTGTCCTTTTCCTCATTCGATTCCTCGCTGCTGGTGCGTGACGCGCAGGGGCGCTATCTGCCGGCGTCGGTGGAGAAGATTCTGGAGGCGGCGCGCCAGGTCATCGACCAGAAAATGCGGCGGGGCACGCCCTTCACGTCGTCGATGCTGGTCAAGGAGTACCTGAGCACCAAGTTGGCCGGCTTTGAGCACGAAGTCTTTGCGGTACTGTTCCTGGACTCGCAGCATCGGCTGATCGAGTATGTCGAGATGTTCCGCGGCACCATCGACAGCGCATCGGTGCATCCGCGCGAAGTCGTGAAAGAGGCGCTGCGGTTCAACGCGGCAGCGGTGATCTTCTCGCACAACCATCCGAGCGGGAACCCCCGGCGGCTCACGGATGCGCTGGCGTTGGTGGACGTACGCACACTGGATCACATCATCGTCGCTGGCAATGCCACAGCGTCATTCGCCGAGCGTGAACTGCTCTAACCTCGGGGGCCAAGGCCCCCTTTTTGCTGCGCCCGGCGCCGTGACTTGGTCCCGCTACGTTCGCGCCGGCGAAGCCGCTTCATATACGCATCGTCCACCAGATCGTCAGGGCCGAGACCCAATGCACCGTTCGCCAACGAGGCCAGCGTTCGATCGGTGAGCTTGAAGCCCCTTGGCAGTTGGCCGTAGTTCTTCGCACTGTTAGCGAACAGTGCCTTGAAAAAGTCGGCCCGGATGGGCGCGCTGCCGCTGCGGCAGCGGCCGTCAAGGGGTTCGTGGCCCCATGACGGCTTTTTCGGCGTCGGATGCCAGCGCTTGCAAGAACTCGCTCGGGGAAGGCCAGTACTTCAGGTCGAACTGGCGACGAATGGCGCCCAGCCATTCTTGAACGTAGGACTGGAATAGATGGTTGTGCTGGGACGCCGCTTCGATCACGTCGCCAACGTGGGAGCGGGCAAGGAATACGACCGCCTGATCGGCCCGTCGACGATGCGGCTGCGACTGATGATGGAAAGATGGTTTCGCGAACTGGGGTTGACAGTGCCAACACTGGAGCGCGCATCTGTCGAAAACCTGGATGCGTCGTCGCAAACGGTTCGTGTATTAAAGAGTTGGAACAGTTTCGGTGGCGACGCGACTGTCAAGGCAGCCGGACTCGCCCGCCTGCGCGAATGTACCGAGGAAGAGGAATACCTACCGTCGGCACGCCTCTCCCGAGATGAGGAGCAATTTGAAGCGATTGTGGACGTACCGGCGGCATTGGGCGACCTGCTTGACACGCTGTATTGGATTCAATCCCATACTGACGAGAAGATTGCCCMGGCACAGACACTTGAGATCGTCGACGCCATGCCGGTTGGGGCCGATCTGGGGACAGTCGCAGCCAAGGCGCTGTACCACCTGTTATACACATCGCCATGGGAAATCACGCAATACTTCGCCAACGGTATTGCGAGCATTCCCAGTATGCAGATCAAAATGCGGCATCAGCGCGAGCACGTCGGCGAACGCGTTGCATTGGCAGACTGGGAAGCCCTGCAACGCGAGACAGTGCTCTTGACGGGGTCTGGCCTGGATTCGCGCATGAGCGTGGAACTCGAGCGATTGGCTGTATCGTTGATCGATGAAGGCATGGCAAGGGACGTGCTGCCGTTAGTGATCGAGTATGCGGTAAGAGACTATCGGCAGTATCCGGAGTGGAGCGAGGCGGAAGCGACGCGCATCACAGGCATGCTTGATGAAGATTTTGAGCAAGTTCGGGAGGCACTGGGCGATCGGCCGAAGGATGAGGGCTCTGCCCGCGATGAGTGGTACGCACAACTGTCCGACCGCCTGGGTCTCAAAGAGCGCGAACGCCGCGTGGCGCAGCCAGAGCTCTGGGCGCGCTATGACGCGTGGTGCAAGTTTAAACAGGCAACTATCACCGCGATCTGCGCACATGTTGCGGCCGTTCTGCTATCGCTATTGCGCGTAGCCGCGAAGTAATCGGCTGTCGGYGTGCACGCGAGGGCGGGCGACCGCACCGCCTTCGCGTGTTCGGACGGCCCGTCGCTCGAGGCGATCGCCGCAGTGGGCTGCGGGCCGGCAGCAGGCCGGCAACCTCGCCGAAGGCATCGCGGGCTCGCGGCCCTTGCCTGCCGACCGATCCGCTCGTGTCKCTCGACGCGACCGCCAAGGTCAAGGTGCTTGAGCGCAATCAGGTGATGGCTGGTACTGTGATTGCCGGCGACCACCAACCGGAAGCGAGCCTTGCATGCGAGTGCGTGGCGCAGCGCGCCATCGTTATGCCGCTGGAGCCGATCTGAGCCGAGACCGCAAAGTCCGGAATCGATGCCCCCGGGGCGGATGGCCACGCGCCGACAGCAGCAGGCAAGGCCCGTCTGCCGTCGGGGGGCAATTAGGCCAGTTTGAAGGGAAGCTGGCGCAGCGGCTTGCCGGTGAGGCGCGCAATGGCGTTGGCAAAGGCCGGAGCCAACGGCGGCAGGCCAGGCTCGCCCATGCCCGTCGGTGGATCGGCACTTGGCACGATGTGGACGTCGAATGCGGGGGCGTCGGTAATGCGCGCCACCGTGTAGTCGCCAAAGTTGCTTTGCTCGATGACACCGTCCTTCAGCGTGATGGCCGAGCCCTCCAGGCACATCGACAGCCCCATGACTGCCGCGCCCTGCACCTGTGCTTCCACGGTGCGAGGGTTCACCACCAGATTGCAATGCACGCCGGCGGTGACGCGATGCAGTTGGGGGCGACCGTCCTTAACGGAGGCCTCCACGACATAGGCCACCACGGAATCAAATGACTCGTGCACTGCGACCCCCCAGGCGCGGCCGGCGGGTAGCTTCTTCTTCTTGCCGTAGCCGCTCTTGTCCACCGCCAGTTGCAACGCAGTGCTGTGGCGCGGATGCTTGTCGCTGAACAGGCGCATGCGGTAAGCCACCGGGTCTTGCTTGGTGGCGCGCGCAATCTCATCGAGCAGTGTCTCCATGACGTAAGCAGTGTGGGTGGAACCGACACTGCGCCACCATAGCACCGGCACGTTGGGCGTGGGGTGGTGTACGGTTAGGCGCATCGGTAACGGGTAGGGGTCGCGCATGCCCTCCGTGGCCGTGGCGTCGATGCCGTTCTTCACCTGGAATTCCCCGAACACCGTGCCCGAGGTAATGGACTGGCCAACGATGACATGATCCCAGGCCAGCACCTTGCCTTGCTGGTCGAAGCCGATGCGCGCCCGATGCAGGTGCATCGGGCGGTAATACCCGCCCTTGATGTCATCCTCGCGGCTCCACAGCGTGCGTATCGATGCCATCATGCCGGCGGCGCGCGCGGCCTTGGCGATTGCGCAGGCCTCAACCACGTAGTCGCTCGTACTCGCGAAGCGCCGGCCAAAGCCGCCGCCCGCCATCTGCACATGGATTTTTACCTGCTCAGGCTTGAGGCCAAGTACGCGCGCGGCAGCGGCACCGTCCAGTCCAGGGCACTGGGAGCCGACCCACAGTTCGGCACGCTCGTCGGACAGCTGGACGGTGCAGTTCAGTGGCTCCATCGGCGCGTGCGCCAGGTAGGGGAACACGAATTCCGCGTCCAGCTGGCGCGGCGCGGTGGCCAGCGGCGTCATGTCGGCGTCGAACTGACGCCGGCCGGGTTGCACCGCCAGCTCGCGGTACTGGGCCAGCAACCGTTCGCTGTCAGCCTTTTCGACCGCGGTCGTGTTCCATTGCAGCTTCAGCGCCTCGCGCCCTTGCTTGGCCGCCCAGTAGCCGTCGGCGACCACGGCCACGCCTTCGCCACCACGGTCCACCGGCACGCGCAACACTGCCTTGACACCCTTGATGGCTCGTGTGGCGCTGTCGTCTACTGCAGTCAGTTGCGCGCCAAACACCGGCGGATGTGCCACCACGGCCGTGAGCTGACCGGGCAGGCGCGTGTCGATGCCGAAGTCCTGGCGCCCGCTGCTCTTGGCACGCGCATCGATGCGCGTGGTGGGACTGCCGATGATGCGAAAGTCCTTCGGGTCCTTCAGCGTGACCTTCGCCGGCACCGGCAACGCCATGGCGGCCTCGGCAAGTTCGCCGTAGCTCAGCGTGCGGCCACCCGGACCCAACACCACCCCCGCGCGGGTGCGCAGCGAGGCCACGTCCACGTTCCAGCGCGTTGCCGCCGCCGACAGCAGCATCGCGCGGGCACGGGCGCCGAGCTCGCGGTACTGCGTGAAGCTGTTCTTGACCGAATGCGAACCGCCGGTGAGATGAATGCCGAACAGCGGGTCGACGTAGGCAGCGTCGTTCGAGCCGTGYCGGCTGCGCACCAGGCTCCAGTCCGCGTCGAGCTCCTCAGCCAGGATCATCGGCAAGGCAGTCTGCACGCCCTGGCCGAACTCCAGTCGGTTGACTGTCACGGTGACCTCGCCGCTGGGGGCGATCTGCACAAACGCCAATGGCTGCTGTGTCGGCTTCAGGGTGCTCGCGGCGCCGCCGGCACTGGCGGCCTGTGCCATGGCCAGATGCGGAAATGCACCAAGCGCCAAGCCGACGGAGCCGGCCAGCTTCAGGAAGCTGCGGCGCGGCAGCATGGCGGGTCCGTCGCTCTGGCTCCGCGCCAGCAGCCGCTGCAGATTGCGCGGCATTTCGCCGTGATCGAGACTAGGCAACATAGCGAATCCTTCAGGCAAGGGCCTTGGCGGCATCGGCCACCGCGGCGCGAATGCGGGGATAGGTACCACAGCGGCAGATGTTGCCCGCCATGGCGGCGTCGATCTCGGCAGCGCTGGGTTGCTTCCCGCGAGGCAGGGACCTGAGGAAGGCGGTAGCGCTCATGATCTGGCCGCTCTGGCAGTAACCGCATTGCGCCACGTCGTGTTTGACCCAGGCTGCATGGACTACGGTGCCGACCCGGTCGCTGCCATCGGTGGCAGCTTCGATCGTGACGATGGTCTTGCCCTCGGCAGCAGAGACCGGCGTGACGCACGAGCGAATGGCCTGGCCGTCCAGATGCACGGTGCACGCGCCGCATAGGGCAGCACCGCAGCCGAATTTGGTGCCAGTCATGCCAAGCCCGTCGCGCAGCGCCCAGAGGATGGGCGTGCCGGGATCGACGTCGACCGTGTGCTTACGGCCGTTGACGTTGAGTGTGCTCATGGAGGAGGGTTCTCCGTAGGTTGTGTCAGAAGACGAATGGCATGTGCTCACGGCGCAAGCGCCCGCATCAAAGAGCTCGGATGACGCGCCTAGCCGTGCGGGACCCTGAGCGCTCTTGATTCAGCATCTGGCAGGCTCGGGGGAAAGTAACAATAGCGACGGTAGCCAGTTTGAAGGAAGGCCCCCTGAACTGTTTGCTCAATCCGCCCAACGTCTTGTCTAATTTGACGATTTCATGCCGGACCGATCAGTCTCGCGACAGGCTCGCAGGATCGAGCGTCAGACTTGTCCAGTGGGAGACCGCCGTCCCACGATGGAGTGGAGCCTGCCTTATGGCCTGCGGGCCAAGCTGTGTGGCAGGCACGGCACTAGCGTCCTTGATCGTCTAGGCGATACAAGTGAAGCCCTCGACGTGCGCATCGCTCCACAGAGCAGCGTTTTCGGGCGTGATGCGCCGCCCGGCGCGAGGCGGTTGCTTCGACGGCCGGCAGACCCACGCCGCCACAAGCAAGCATGGTGTAGGGGTGTGGTGCCAATTATTCAGAAAGTCGTCGCAAGCCTGGTACTGGTATATCGGGGAGGCAACGATGCGGTCGCGCTTGCCGGATTCATCTGGTTTCTTGCCTAAACTGACGTATCGCCGCCAAAAGTGAGCGTGGGCGAAGCTGACGAATGCTAGACTGCGTCTGACTTGGCTACAGCAGAGTTCGGTTTGAGTAAGCGTGAAGGGCCACAATTTTCAGGGGTCACGATGATGAATGTTCTGGCTCAGGCCATCGGAAGATTTGCTCAAACCGATGGCGATCACACCACCGTGATCCCGGCACTGACGCTCCACTGTCGCAAGATGCCCACCAAGCCATTGCACTGCATTTACGGCCTGGGGTTGGGCGTCGTCGCGCAGGGTGGCAAGCAGATCACGCTCGGGGAGGAAGTAGTCGACTATGGACCGGGTCAGTCCATGCTGACGACCATCGATCTGCCCGTCCTCGCACACGTCACGCAGGCCAGCATGCGAGAGCCTTTTCTTGGTCTCATGTTGACACTGGACGTCCGTTCCATCATGGAGATCGCTTCCGAAATGGATTTGCSGCGACCGGGGAGAGACTGCTCTTGTCACCCCATTACGATCGAAAAGCTCGACCCAGCATTGGTCAATGCCCTGATCCGGCTCGTCGAATTGCTGGACGAGTCGGCATTGATTCCTCGGCTGGCGCCACTGATTCAGGAGGAAATCACCGTCCGCTTGCTGACGGGGCCACACGGCCCACAATTGCAGCACCTTGTTGCTGCCGGCTCCCCCAGTCAGCAGATTGCAAAGGCCGTGGCCTGGCTTAAGCAGAACTTCACTCAGTCGCTGCATGTGGACGAATTGGCGGTTCGCGCACGCATGAGCCCGTCCACCTTCCGGCAACATTTCCGTGCCATCACTGGCATGAGCCCGTTGCAGTTCCAGAAACAGTTGCGTCTACAGGAAGCACGGCAATTGATGCTCAACCAGAACTTCGACGCGGGCTACGCCGGTGGCCTTGTGGGCTATGAAAGCGCATCACAGTTCAATCGCGAATACAGCCGCCTTTTCGGCGCCCCACCTCAACGCGATATCAAGCGCATGAGACTGAGCTGAACGCCATAGAGCTGATGAGAGGTGCACTGGAGGATTCCGTCAAGGCTATCGATCGGACAGCCCTCATGCCGAGGATCTGCGCGCGCTACGACTTCACGGATCGAATAGGCACCGCCATGAAACGGCGTCGTACGGCGGGAATCTCAGCTATCTGACCTTCAGTAGAAGCGACGTGCCGGTGTGAGAACTCGGCGTTACCCCTTGTAATAGCGATAGCAGTCCACCACGTCTGTCTCCCAGCGTTCATTTCGTTCTCTGCTCTTCGTGGCTTCGTTCGTGCTCTACCGGCCTTCGTTGGTGCAGTTGTCGAATCGGGTTCTTGCCTCCTGAAAACGCATCGGTCGTAGGCATCCCCTTTAATTTCCTCCGCCACGACGGACTGACAACGCGCGCATGCTGCGAGGGCAAAACCGGAGAGAGCCTGTTTCATCGTTGCCTCCATTCGTCGGTAATGATCTCGCGAGCATAGAACGCTCACTTTTGGATCGAGGTGGACTGTGCGCGGTAACGCACAGACGAAATTCAATGTACTCGCTTCGTAACGGGAATGGTCTTTCAGCAACCTGCTAGGCCTGGTCGGTCGGCATGATCCACAACTCGCTCACGGACGCGTGGCGCGGCCGGGTGACCATGTAGGCGACAGCATCGGCGATGTCCTCGGCCTGCAGAACCTCCGTGGTCTCGTAGAAGGCGTCAATGCTTTCGCGCATCGCACCGCTGTTGTGCGAGCCCAACTCCGTGTCGACGCCTCCGGGCTCCAGCACACCGACTCGCACGTGCTTCTTGGTGATCTCCTGCCGCAGCGATTCGGTGAACCCGTTCACGCCGAACTTCGTCATGTTGTAGACGCCGTAGTTGGCCCATGCGACACGACCAGCGATCGACGAGATGTTAACAATGTCGGCGACCCGGCGTGGTCCTTCCTCGGCGGCGGCCACCAGGTGCGGAAGGGCCGCATGCGTCATGTAGAGCAGGCCCTTCTGGTTGATCGCGATCATCCGCTCCCATTCCTCCGGATTCGCACCAACGATGGGACCAAGCAGCATCAGGCCCGCATTGTTGACGAGGATGTCAAGGCGTCCGAACCGGTCGACGACCGTCTGAACCGCCGCCTCGGCCTGGGCACGCTCGGTGATGTCGGCGGGTACAGCGAGGGCGGTCCCGCCTGCCTCCTCGACCTGCGCGGCGAGGGCATCCAGCCGATCCTGGCGGCGGGCGACCAAGGCGACGGATGCGCCCTGAGTTGCGAGAGCCCGGGCTGTGGCGTAGCCGATTCCGCTGCTCGTTCCGGTGACGAGTGCGACGGTGCCAGCGAGTGATGATGCCATGAGTATGTCCTGTACGAATTGACGTGAAGACGATAGTCAGGCGTCGTCGTGGGCAAGCGAAGAAGACAGTTTGCGATGAGCATCAGCCTGGTCGAGAAGGGTCTTGGCCTTAACCTCGAAGGTCTGCACAGCATCGGCGCCTGCAGCGAAGCGGGCCGGCGGCTCGTCGAGTCCGGCGAGCTGCACAATGGCGTCGGCGAGCTTGGCTGGGTCGCCCGCCTGTTTGCCGTCCATGCCACTCCAGGCAGTGACGGTTTCCCTCGTGCGCTCGGCATAGTCGTCGATGGAAGGCTGCGCGTACGTGGTGGAGTCGGCGGTCARCAGTTCGGTCCGGAAGAATCCGGGCTCGACAAGCATCGTGCGGATGCCGAAGGGCGCAACCTCTGGCGCGAGCGACTCGATCCATCCCTCGATGCCGAACTTCGCGGCGGCATACGCCGAGCAAAACATTCCGCCGGCGATGCCGGCTGTCGAGGAGATAGTGAGCAGCAAGCCAGAGCGCTGCTTACGCATCACCGGCAGCACGGCGCGGGCGACGTTCATCGGGCCAAACAGCAGCGTCTCGATTTGGTTGCGGACCTGTTCGGGGCTGAGCTCCTCGAAGAAGCCGGCGTGGAAGTTGCCGGCGTTGTTGACCAGCACGTCGATCCGTCCGAACTTGCCGACGGCGGCCGCGCCCGCGGCCTGGGCGTCCTCCGAGCGGGTGACGTCGAGTTTGATGGCCAGCAAGTCGTCGTGGTCGCCGATTGCCGCCGTGACTTTCCCGGGGTCGCGGCCGGTCGCGACGACGGCGTGGCCAGCGGCCAACGCCGCCTTGGCAATGTCTACGCCCAGCCCACGGCCAGCGCCGGTGATGAACCAAACTTTCTTATCAGTCATGGTGTTCCTCTCTGTTCTTCGTGGCTGTGTGATCACGAATGTCCGCGCTAGTGGTGGTGATTCAGGCGTCGTGAGTAAGGTGAACGCCGCGGTAGTGTCTGGCGAGCTCACAAGTGCGTTGCATCCGCCTCGCCCTAGGGCAACGTCATCAGATGTGATCGTCAGGCAAACATCAGTGTGCTTACCCTTTGAATGCACCCCGATTGTGTCCGGTCTGGGGTCGAACTGCGTGCATGGATCGTCGTATTTGTTGCCTAAAACGACGGATCCTCATGCCGCTGATGACGGCTTGGATAGTGGGGGGAGCCCGTGACTGGTGACCACTAGTGAGCGAGGAAAGAGGGTGACTCTTCTACACGGAGATCCTTCAAAGCGCCCGTCCCGATGATCAGTAGGCCCATTCCGAACAGATCAAGCGGGCGGTTGGTGGTGTGCTGTTTTGTCTCGGTGAGCAATGTCGCACCGCGCCACATGGCAGCTAGGCCTAAGGGCACGTTCAGATAGAAGGCCCACTGCCAGCCGATCGATGCGATCACGAATGCCCCAAGGCTTGGCCCCACCGCAGCAGCCAGAGCACCAACCGCTCCCCATAGACTGATCGCCACCGCGCGCTTGCTGATTGGAAATRCCGCCAGCACGAGCGAGAGCGATGCGGGCGTCAGCAACGCAGCGCCGATGGCCTGAAGCGCGCGTGCTGCAATGAGCCACCCTACGTTGACAGCCAAACCACACGCAACCGACGCCACCAGAAACAGCCCTACGCCGGCCAGAAACACCCTTTTTCGCCCGTGCTTATCTGCCAACCCGCCAGACGGAGTGAGCGTTGCAGCGTAGGCGACAGTGTAGGCATTGAGCACTCAGAAGAGATCTGCCCCAGTGGCTTGAGGAAACCCCGCACGTAAGGCACTGAAGGTGGCGAACAGCATCGTGCCGGCCATCGAGACAAGGAACACCGCCACGATGGCGACCCAGAACACCGGCCAAGGTGATGCGGTGTTGAGCTGTGCATCCGGCAACGCTGGAGCAAGCGAGGCAGAGCCCCCGGTTGCTGATCTGTCTGGATTTGTCATAGGACTCTTCCGATGATGTGTGCCAGATCTGTTTCCGGTAACGCGCTTCAGGAGAGTCCGAACGTCTTGCGCAGACTCGCACCGACCGGTCCTGCCGGCATGAAGCGGCGCAGCTTGCTCAGAAGGGAGGCCTCGCCTTTGGGGGTACGGCGCATCTTCCACGCGCCGAGAGCGGCATCGACGACCGTGCTCGCGACGCCATCGGGGTCCGGTGCTTTTTGGACACTTCTTTGAATCGCCTGCGAAACGACGCTGCGCTCGTTGTCGTAGGCAGATAACTTGGAAGATGCGTGGGGGGCGTTGGTATCCAGGCTGGTCTTGGTAAACGAGGGCTCGACAAGCACCACACGGATGCCGAACTTGCGCACCTCGTGGTCCAACGTCTCGGACATCCCCTCCACAGCGTGTTTGGATGCCGAATAGAGACCCATGTACGGCGCCGGCAGAAAGCCGAGCACGGAGCTGATGTTGACGATTCTTCCCGAACGTTGCGCACGCATGTGCGGCAATACGGCTCGTGTGGTACGCAAGATGCCAAACACGTTGGTGTCGAACAGCGCCTGCGCTTCGGCAATCGACGTCTCTTCGGTCGCGCCGAGGTTGCGCACGGTGCCGAATACCCGGGAGCCCCGCAGCGCAAACTTCGCGGCGGTGGCGCGGCCGATGCCCGAGGACACGCCTGTAACGACGACAACTTTGGAACTCGACATGGCAGTTTCTTTCGGTATGGGTGGATCGGTGCTGCGGTAAAGGTTCGAGCGATGAACCGTGCTGAATGCGCAGCCTCAGTCGCGGGGGTGACTATTTGCTAGCAATGGCGGTCGATTCGTCGGGCTGCCACCCACCGCCCAGCGCCTTGAATGCCGCGACAGCAGCGCGCGCTGATTCGGTTTGCGCCTGCGCGCGCGCGTCTGACGTACGTAACAGGCTTTCGTCGGCTTGCAGCACTTCAATCAGGCTGACGACGCCTTTTTGATACGCAGCAAACGACGCATTTCGCGCGCGGCCAAGCGAATCCACGCCTTGTGTGAGCATGGCCGCTTGCTCCTCGCGCTTGACGAGAGCAGAGAAGGCGTCTTCCACATCCTCCGTGGCGCGCAGCACGGCGAGCTTGTACGCGGCCAGCATCTCCGCCTCTTGCCCCTTGGCCTGATCGATCTGCGCGTTGATACGGCCGAAGTCAAACAGGCGCCAGCGCAGACCGAGCACGCCGGCAGATTGACTGGCACCGCTACCGAACAGGCTGCCGGCGCCCACCGATGTAGCGCTGCCGAGCAGGCCGCTGAGCGAGAACTTCGGGTAGTACTCAGCTATGGCGACACCGATGCGCGCGTTGGAAGCCGCTAGCCGGCGCTCGGCGACGATGAGGTCGGGGCGGCGCCTCAGCAATTCGCCTGGCGATCCGCTGATCGCAATTCGCGGGGCGGCCGGGATGTCGCCGCCTTGCGCAAGCTCCGCCCGGTGCGTGCCCGGCAACGAGCCGAGCATCACATCCAGCGCGTTCATCGCCGCATCGAGGCCAGCCTCAAGCGGAGGGATGGAAGCGCGAACCTGAGCGAGTGCGCCTTCGGCCTGCCGGACTTGAAGCTCGGCCGCCAGTCCCTTGCCGTACAGCAGGTTGATGGTGGAGAGCAATTCTTCTTGCGTCTGTACCTGGTGGCGGGCCACTTTCAAGCGCGTCTGTAAGCCGCGGATGGTGATGTAGATATCGGCAGTCTGTGCGGCCACGGCCAGCCGTGTGGCGACTGCGCCCGCCTGGGAGGCCTGATAGTCGGCAAGTGCCCCCTCGCGGCCGCGGCGCAGGCCGCCGAAAACGTCCAACTCCCAGCTTGCGCCAACATCGGCCTCAAAAGCGTTGCCGTAGCGGTCGAAGCCGGGCCGCGAATTCAAGACGCGGCCCAAAGGGGTTTCGACGGACTGGTACGCACGCGCGGCCTGGCCCGTGACATTGCCGGAGGGCAGCAACGCGGCATTGGCAGCGCCAAGCCCCGCACGGGCTTGCGTGACGCGGGCGAAGGCCTGTGCAAGGTCCAGGTTTTGTTCCAGCGCGAGCTGCACGTACCGCGTAAGTTGCGGATCGCCAAAGCCAGCCCACCACGCAGGCAGATCGGCTTCGGCATTGGCTGTCCGCTGCTCCACTGCTGTCTGGCCCTGGAATTGTCGGGGAAGTGGCACATTGGGCGTCACATAATCGGGGCCGACGGCACAAGCGGTCGCCAGGCTGGCAGCGAAGAGGGCCATAAGGGAGTGTTTTGGCAACATCGAGGATGTCTTCCATCAGGTTTTTGTGACTATAGTACAAAATGGTCACGCGTTGTTCAACTATCGCGACTCGCGTAAGCTGGAGCCTATGAAGACCACCCCCTACCCCGTTTCCGCCCGTGGCCCGGCGGACCATGACGTGCGAGACCAGATCGTTGCCGCCGCCACCGAGCACTTCAGCCGCTACGGCTACGAGAAGACCGCCGTTTCCGATCTGGCCAAGGCCATYGGKTTTTCCAAGGCCTACATCTACAAGTTCTTCGAGTCCAAGCAGGCCATTGGCGAGATGATCTGCGCCAACTGCCTGCGCGACATCGAGGCCGACGTGAATGCCTCCAGCCTCGTGCTTCGGAGTCTTTCCCCCTGACGCGCAGATTTTTTGAGTGTGACCATTGACTAAAGTGGTCACGGGAACCAGAATGAAAGCCCAGATCATCTTGTCGATGGGGCTTTCATGCTTTCTCGTTGCTTTGTTACCTCTATCGTTATTGGTGCGTTGTCGCTCGCTTTGAGCGCTTGCGGCGAAAAGGCCCCTGCCGATCCGCGCACCGAGGCACCGTTGGTGCGTGCCGCGTTCGTTCAGCCCGTCGCTTCCGCGTCGCGTTCATTCACGGGGGTCGTCGCTGCCCGGGTGCAGAGTGATCTCGGGTTCCGCGTGCCCGGCAAGGTGTTGGAGCGGCTTGTGGATGCCGGGCAGACCGTCAAGCGCGGGCAGCCGCTCATGCGCATCGACCCTGTCGATCTGAAGCTCGCCGCGCACGCACAACAAGAAGCCGTGAGCGCCGCGCGAGCGCGCGCGCACCAGACGGCGGAAGACGAAGCCCGCTACCGCGATCTGCGTGGAACTGGCGCCATTTCCGCCTCGGCCTATGACCAAGCGAAGGCTGCGGCGGACGCCGCCAAAGCCCAGCTGAGCGCAGCGGAAGCGCAGGCCGATGTTGCGCGTAACGCCAGCCGTTACGCAGAGCTTGTTGCCGATGGTGAAGGTGTGGTCATGGAGACGCTGGCCGAGCCCGGCCAGGTCGTCAACGCAGGGCAAGCCGTCGTACGGCTGGCCCACGCTGGCCGACGTGAAGCGGTGGTCCAGTTGCCGGAAACGTTGCGGCCGGCGATCGACTCTGTCGCACAAGCCACGCTTTTCGGTAAGGAAAGCGCCGGTGTACCTGCCAAGCTGCGGCAACTGTCGGATGCTGCCGATCGGCTTACCCGCACGTTCGAAGCGCGCTATGTGCTGGATGGGGAACTGGCCAATGCGCCGCTGGGCGCCACCGTGACGATCCAGATTCCCGATCGGCTTACCACCGTGCAAGGCGATCTGCAGGTGCCGCTTGGTGCCGTGTTCGACGCCGGCAAGGGCCCGGGTGTGTGGGTCATCCAGGGTGATCCGGCGAAGGTGTCGTGGCGATCCGTCACCATCGTGCGCCTCGGCGACGAAAGCGCTCGGGTTGCTGGCCAAGTCAAGCAAGGGGACCGGATCGTCGCGCTTGGCGCACAACTGCTGCGTGAAGGACAGCAAGTCCGTGTGGCAGGGCAAGGTGCCAGGACTGCCATCGCGGGGGTGCGCCTGTGAGCCAAGGTCGTTTCAATCTATCGGCGCTCGCCGTGCGCGAGCGCGCCATCACGTTGTTCCTTATCTGCCTGATCTCTCTGGCGGGTCTCATTTCCTTCTTCAAGCTTGGCCGCGCGGAAGACCCGGCGTTTACGGTCAAGGTGATGACCATCATCACCGCGTGGCCCGGCGCGACGGCGCAGGAAATGCAAGACCAGGTGGCCGAGAAGATCGAAAAGCGCATGCAGGAGCTGCGCTGGTATGACCGCACGGAAACGTACACGCGGCCGGGCCTGGCGTTCACCACGTTGACCCTGCTCGACAGCACGCCGCCGTYGGAAGTGCAGGAGGAGTTTTACCAAGCGCGCAAGAAAGTCAGCGACGAGGTGGCCAACCTCCCGCCCGGCGTGATCGGGCCGATGGTCAACGACGAGTATGCGGACGTGACCTTTGCGTTGTTTGCGCTCAAGGCGCAGGGCGAACCGCAACGTGTGCTCGTGCGAGATGCGGAGACGCTGCGTCAGCGCTTGCTGCACGTGCCCGGCGTGAAGAAGGTCAACATCATCGGCGAGCAGTCGGAGCGCATCTATGTCGAGTTTTCCCATGACCGGCTGGCGACGCTGGGCGTGAGTCCGCAAGAGGTTTTTGCCGCGCTCAACAGCCAGAATGCGCTGACGGCAGCCGGCTCGGTGGAAACGAAAGGGCCGCAGGTATTCATCCGTCTGGACGGCGCGTTCGACGAGCTGCAGAAGATTCGCGATACGCCGGTTGTATCGCAGGGCCGAACGTTGAAGCTGTCGGACATTGCCACGGTCAAGCGTGGCTACGAGGATCCTGCCACGTTCATGGTGCGCAATGGTGGCCAGCCTGCCTTGCTGCTGGGCATCGTCATGCGCGAAGGCTGGAACGGGCTGGACCTGGGCAAGGCGCTCGACAAGGAGGTGGGCGCCATCAACGCTGACATGCCGCTCGGCATGAGCTTGTCCAAGGTGACCGACCAGGCAGTCAACATCGCCGCTGCCGTCGATGAGTTCATGCTCAAGTTCTTCGCCGCGCTGCTGGTGGTCATGCTGGTGAGCTTCGTCAGCATGGGTTGGCGCGCGGGCCTGGTGGTGGCCGCGGCCGTGCCGTTGACACTGGCGGTCGTCTTTGTGGTGATGGCTGCGACAGGCAAGAACTTCGACCGCATCACACTTGGATCTTTGATTCTGGCGCTCGGCTTGCTGGTGGACGACGCCATCATCGCCATCGAAATGATGGTGGTGAAGATGGAAGAAGGCTACAGCCGCGTCGCCGCTTCGGCATATGCATGGAGCCACACTGCGGCGCCCATGCTGTCGGGCACGCTGGTGACCGCCGTCGGCTTCATGCCCAATGGCTTTGCGCGATCCACCGCGGGCGAATACACCAGCAACATGTTCTGGATCGTCGGCATTGCGCTGATCACGTCCTGGGTGGTCGCAGTGGTGTTCACGCCTTACCTAGGCGTAAAGATGCTGCCCGACTTCAAGAAGGTCGAAGGCGGCCACGATGCGATCTACGACACTCCGCGTTACAACCGCTTCCGTGCGCTGCTCGGGCGTGTGATTGCGCGCAAATGGCTGGTCGCGGGTTCGGTCGTCGGGCTCTTTGCCTTGGCCATCCTCGGTATGGCGGTGGTCAAGAAGCAGTTCTTCCCAATTTCGGATCGGCCTGAAGTGCTGGTCGAGGTGCAGATGCCCTATGGAACATCGATCAACCAGACCAGCGCGGCCACCGCAAAGCTGGAGGCTTGGCTCGCCAAACAGAAGGAAGCCAAGATTGTGACGGCTTACGTTGGCCAGGGTGCGCCGCGCTTCTATCTGGCGATGGGGCCGGAACTACCGGATCCGTCGTTCGCCAAGATCGTGGTCCGCACCGACAGCCAGGAAGAGCGTGACGCGTTGAAGCAGCGCCTGCGCCGGGCGATTGCCGACGGCCTTGCCCCCGAGGCGCGCGTACGGGTCACGCAGCTCGTGTTCGGTCCGTACTCTCCGTTCCCGGTTGCCTATCGCGTGACCGGCCCCGATGCGGAGACGTTGCGCCGCATCGCGGCAGATGTTCGGCAAGTCATGGACGCYAGCCCGATGATGCGCACGGTCAATACCGATTGGGGGATGCGCGTACCGACGCTGCACTTCACCTTGCAGCAGGACCGCTTGCAGGCCGTGGGGCTGACCTCCAGCGCCGTCGCGCAACAACTGCAATTCCTACTCAACGGCATTCCGGTGACGGCGGTGCGCGAGGACATCCGCACGGTGCAGGTGACCGCCCGCTCGGCCGGCGACATCCGACTGGATCCGACCAAGATCGGCGACTTCACGCTGGCAGGCGCCAACGGGCAACGCATTCCGCTCTCGCAGGTGGGCAAGATTGATGTGCGCATGGAAGAGCCCATCATTCGGCGGCGCGATCGCATGCCGACGATCACGGTGCGAGGCGATATTGCCGATGGCCTGCAACCGCCCGACGTTTCGACAGCCGTCAGCGCGCTGCTTCAGCCAATCATCGAGAAACTGCCTGACGGATACCGCATTGAACAAGCGGGTTCCATTGAAGAATCGGGCAAGGCGACGAAGGCCATGCTGCCGCTGTTCCCGATCATGCTGGCAGTCACCCTGCTGATTCTCATCTTCCAGGTGCGGTMCATTCCGGCGATGGTCATGGTGTTCCTGACCAGCCCCCTCGGCCTGATTGGCGTGGTGCCAACGCTGATTCTGTTCGGGCAAYCGTTCGGCATCAACGCGTTGGTTGGCCTGATTGCGTTGTCGGGCATCTTGATGCGCAACACGCTGATCCTGATCGGGCAGATTCAGCACAACAAAGATGAAGGGTTGAATCCGTTCAGGGCCGTTGTGGAAGCCACGGTCCAGCGTGCGCGGCCGGTGATCCTTACCGCGTTGGCCGCCATCCTGGCCTTCATTCCGCTGACCCATTCGGTGTTCTGGGGCGCGCTCGCCTATACGCTCATCGGCGGGACGTTTGCCGGGACGATCTTGACTCTGGTGTTCCTGCCGGCCATGTACTCGATCTGGTTCAGGATCCGGCCCGGCAGCGCGGCCGATGCGCAGCGTGATCGACACGAGACCGTGCAGGCCACCGGACAACTGGCGTCCGAGTCATATTGAATCGCGAGGGCATGTTTCCGCCGCATGGCCCCTTGATTTCAATCCACTTGCATTAAAGCGACTTTTAGACGGGACATTGGGTGCATGGCCTCCACCCAAGGCGTGCTGCTGCGCGAGAGGTCACAAAAATCGTAGTGAGGAGACAAAATATGAAGGTAAATCCAATTCTTCTGGGCTCCTTGAGCCTATTTTCTGGCATGACTTGGGCTCAGTCTAACGTTATCCTGTACGGCGTTGCAGATATGAGCATGGAATACGCAAATCACGTCGGTACGGTGCCATTGGCAAGCAATGGGTTCAATAGTGGGCCCGGAAAAAACGTCTATCGAATGGATTCTGGCGGCCTGTCCGGGTCGCGCTGGGGGATTCGCGGCACAGAGGATATTGGTGTCGGTCTGCAATCCATTTTTGTCCTTGAGAGCGGCGTTAGTCTCGATAACGGAACCCAGATGCAGGGTCGACTTTTTGGCCGCCAGGCGTTCGTTGGAGTGCAAAGCAGCTCACTCGGAAAATTCACATTCGGGCGTCAATACACATCGCTGTTCGATTCCATTGCGAATTTTTCACCAACGATCTACGCAACGCAATACTCACCAACCGTACTTCTTCTTGGTCCGGCCTATCGAGAAGACAACACGGCGAAATATAGCGGTGCTTTCGGTCCCTTCACTATCGGTGCCCATTGGTCCTTTGGAACAGGTCTTGCGTTACCCGCCACCGCGCCAAGCACAATCCCGCTCACAGGAACCGGAGAGGTTCCGGGGCAATTTCGCAGAGACTCTGCGTATGGCGTTGGAGTGAATTATTTTGGTGGAAGTTTTGGAGCCGCACTGGCCTTTGACGAATTCAATCCGAGCATGGTGAACGGGACGGGAGGTTTCAAAAAACTCGCGGTTGCCGGAAGTTATGCTGCGGGGCCTGCAAAGCTAATGGCCGGGTACCGCTGGGGAAAGAATAGAGATGGGGCCGGAAGTGAAATCCTGCGAGACGATTTCTATTGGATCGGCGCAAACTACAAGTTGAAACCGAGTGTGGATTTAACTCTGGAGTATGCGTACGACAAGATTCACCGAAGAGTGGGTGAATCGCAAATGGGCAATCCATGGCAAGTAACGGCAATCGCAAATTATTCATTCTCCAAGCGTACAAGTGCCTACGTCGTAACTTCTTTCGCAAAGAACGCGGGACTCAATCTTGATAATAGCGCCGTAAATTATGCCAACAGTCTGGGGACAGGGAATAGCTATGCCCTCGGTGCAGGTGAGACCTCCATGCTCGGGGTAGGGCTTGGAATCCGTCACACGTTTTGAGTGGTGCTTTGAGATGCCTTACAAGAATTCTCGGCGTTTTATTCAGATGGTATTTGCCTCAAGGAGCGAAAAATGATTACCAAGTCGGAAATTCTTAGTGGGTTCGCCGTCGCGGTGCTGGTGGCATCGAGCTTCACAACGGTTGCGCCCGCTGGAAGCAAGGGCGAAAAGGGACGCCCTCGGGTGGACGTTGCGCTCCATGTCAAGTTGGACGCCAATGGCAGTGCGACGAAGTGGGGAGCCTTTGATCCGTTCAGCGACGGCACGCGAACTGGCATGCCCGATTCACATGTGGACACCGCAAAGCTCAAGGTGCTCGACACGTTCGGTGCTGGCTTCGACATGCAATCGACCGACAGCGATTCGCTAAGTAACTGCTTGACTTGAACTCGTTGCTTCCCATGTTGGGCGCTGCATAAGCAGCGGAAAAATTTTGTACCCGCCTGCCCATGTTACCTCCGTGCTCTCTCGACCTTGGCAGGCGGTCTTTTTATATACGATTGCTTTCCCAACTATGTCCCACACGGGCACTTCTGCGACACTGGCGTGCGACTATCATGTTGTTTCAATTACGTTGGCTCCATGACAGCCAATTGTTTCCTCATAAATATCAGACAACAGGGATCATCAAGATTCCGCAGGGGATTGCCTCGTTCGAGGCGTCAGCCGCGGTAGCGGGCGGCAGGCTTGTCATTCGAGAAACCAGCAGCGAGCGTGGCGCGGGCTTGCTCAAACGCGTCCCATGCGGACGCCTCAGGCACCGGCGGAATCGTCACCAGTTCTTTGCGGTCAAAGCCCACCAGGGCCGCAGCAACGAGGTCATCGACCTCCATGACGTCTGGCACCTTGCTGATGTCTCCACCGGACCGTTCGTAAATCTCGGTGCGTGTCGCCGCTGGCAGAACCGCCTGGATGTAAACCCMCTTGGCATTGACTTCTGCTGCCAAGCTTTGCGAGAAAGTGAGCACGTAGGATTTGGTCGCAGCGTAAATGCCTTGGGAATACTCAGGCAGAAGCGCCAACACCGACGCAATGTTGATGATGGAGCCACCGCCGCGTTTGACCATTCCGCCAATGACTGCAGATGCGAGCATCGTGGGCGCGTGGACGTTCAGTTCCAGCAGCCTTTTCATGTCTGTCGGATCAGCCTGCTCGAAGCTGGTGATCAAGCCTGCACCTGCGTTGTTGACGAGGATGTCGATCGCCGGCTGTGCGCGCAGACGCCGTGCGACTTTGTCGAGTTGCGCAGAATCGGTCAAATCGGCCGTGAGAACCTCGATTGCCACGCCATGCGCCTGGCCAAGTTCCTCTGCCAGCGCATTGAGACGGTCGGTGGCACGAGCGACGAGTACGAGATCATGGCCGCGAGCGGCGAAACGGCGCGCATAGACAGCACCAATGCCGCTGGAGGCACCTGTAATAAGAGCGGTAGTCATAGCAAATTTATCCTGGTCAGTCTCCAACGGTTCAGTGAACTGCTGGCGAGCAATGCAAAATGCATCACATGTAGAGATGTTCTGCGACGAGAGGGAAAGAGGTTAGCCGCGCGCGGTCAAGGTGAGCATGTTGAAGTGCTCGTAATGACCGACGCCGTTCTTCACGATGGGGTCTTGTGAAGTAAAAGAGGCGATATCTTGGTCGTCGGCGATTTGGTAAAGCGAAACGCCATAACCGTCGCCATCGTTGATCACCGGACCGTGCGCCACGATCAGGCCTTGATCAAGAAGTTCATTCATGAAGGCGCCATGCTGCGCCATCCATTTCTTCTCATCGGCGGACATGGTGGTCAGAAAATCAGCGCGAGGGGGGACGAACTTGCACAGGTAGTACTTCATGACGGTTCCTGTCAAAGATTTGGGAGTGCGTACTTCAAGCTGTTTCCACGCTCTTCAGAATTGACCCTTCAAACATCTTGGGCGCGTAGCTCTGTAGGAAAAGGATCATCCCGGTCATCTTTCCAACTGGATTGCTGAACTTCGGCTTCTTGGTCTCAATCAGCTTGGTGATGGTGTTGACCACGGCGTCGGGCGCTTCCGCCCCGTCGATGCCCTTTTGTGTCGCAGCGTCTGCTTGCTTGCGGTAGGCGTTGTAGTCAGCAATTCGGCCACTTGTTTGGGAAACAGCGTTGTTAGCGAGATTGGTCTTGAACCACACCGGCTCAACCATGCTGACCTGGATGTTGAACTGATCCAGCTCGAACCGCAGAGACTTGAAGTAGCCTTGGACGGCGTGCTTTGAGGCCGTGTAGTACGAGAGGTTAGGTGGACCAATCAGACCCACGATGGAACTGACCGTGATGATCTGCCCATGCTTCTGTGCCCGCAAACGAGGCAGCAAGGCATTCGTCACTTTGACCGTACCCCAGAAGTTGGTTTCGAATTGTTGTCTGCCCAACTCGACAGGTGTTTCTTCTGCCAGCCCCGTCACCATGTAGCCAGCGTTGTTCACC
>NZ_JBFTSF010000269.1:0-8630 GCF_056399905.1 Cupriavidus sp. 01L46 | reverse complement strand
GACGACCATGGCATCCAGCGCAATATCTACCTGTCGACGCCGCACTTCCTGGTGGTGCCGCTGCTGATGGAGCAGCAGCCGGACCTGATCGCCACGGTACCGCTGGAACTCGCCAACGTCTTTGCCCGGTACGGCACGGTGCGCGTGATGCAGCCGCCGGTGGCGCTGCCGGAATTCGCCATCAAGCAGCATTGGCATCCGCGTTTCCACCATGACCCGGCAATCATCTGGCTGCGCGAGCTGGTGAAACGGACCTTCGAACACTATCCACGGGTCGACGATGGCGAGGATGAAGCGGCGGCGCCTGCGCCGCAACCCAAGCGGCCCCGGCGCGTGGCAAAAGGAAAGTAAGCGGCGGCTCGGCTATCCGTTCCCCACGGCTACCTCTATCGGCTCCATCGCGCCGAACCGCCACGACAACCGCCGCGCCGCCTGCAACAGTGTCCCGGCCATTGCGCCGTCCGTACCGCTGTCAAAGCTGCCCGATGTGYCAATCAGGGCGATGACGAGCGCAATGCTGCCGGTGTGGTCGAACACCGCCGCCGCAAGCGTGTCGATGCCGGGCACGGGCCGGCCCAGCGCATTGTCGATCCGCTGCGCGCGGATTTGCGCCAGCCGGGCCGCGTACGCTGGCGCAAGTGCTTCGCCCGCGCCGCCATCCGCTTCGACAACATCCGATGCCCGTGCACCTGCGAGCCGCAGCGCGTCCTGGCCCAGCAGGCCAATCAGCACGGGCTCCGGCAGGTGCGCCGCGAACAGCCGGCCGATCGCCGTATTGACCAGCGACAGCACAGTGCCGACCCGCAGGCTGACGTGCTGCGGCCGCGCGGCTTCCTCCAGGCGGACCACGGTCGGCCCCAGCGGGCCAAGCACTGCCATTGCCACGCTCAGGCTGGTCGCGCCCGCCAGTTCGATCACTTCTGGCTCGGCCTCGCGGGTTGGCGAGAGCCGCTGCAAGGCGATCAGCCCGAGTTCGAGGCCCAGCGGGCCGGACAGGAAATTGCCCGCCGCGTCGCGCGCCAGCAAGCCGATCTTCTGCAGGCTGACCAGATGCGGGAACGCTTTGGCGGGCGGCATGCCGGCCGCGCGTGCAAGGTCGCGCAAGGGCAGCGGCCGCCCGGCCGCGACCAGCCCGGCAAGCAACTGGCCGGTGTTGTCCAGCGACTGGATGCCGCGTTGCGGCTTGGCGGCTTCACCCAGGATGTCGTCGATTGGCATGGGGGCGGGTGTCATTCGGTTTCGTTAGTGGYGTTAGTGGCGGCGATCGCGTCACGGATGGCCGCGGCGGTGTCTAGCAATGCGACAGCCACGGGGCCGCGCCAGCCCACATCGATGGCGCCGGTCGATCCGACCACGGTCAGCGCCAGGCGCAGCCGCCCGCTGGCGTCCAGCACCGGCACGCACAGGCTGCTGACGGCGGGGCTTGGTGCGTCGATGCTGCGCTCGATGCCGCGCTCGCGGATGGCGGCAAGATCCGCACCGAACGCGGTGGCGTCCACGGCGGGCGTATCGCCCGCGTGCTGTTGCGCCCAGATCGCCTGCCACTGGCCGGGCGGGAGAAACGCGCAGAACACGCGGCCGGTCGCCGTTGCCGACAGYGACATCACCGTGCCAACGTGCAGGTTCACGTGCAAGGGCGAGCCAGCGTGCGCATAGCGCACGATGGTGGGGCCCTGCGGGCCGGCGGCGCAGATCGCCACACTGAACCCGCACGAGCCGGCCAGCGCGGCCACCAGCGGCACCGCCGCCCGGTAGGCCGGATCGTGGTCCAGATACAGCATGCCGAGTTGCAGCGCGAGCGGGCCCGGCTCGTAGCGCCCGGACAGGTGGTCGCGCTTGATCAGGCCAAGCCGCACCAGGCTGACCAGGTAAGTGTGTGCTTGCGCGGGCGCAATCTGCACGCTGGCCGCAAGATCGGCCAGGGCCATCGGCGCGCGGACATCGGCCAGCGCGCGCAGGAAGCGGCCGCCGACTTCCACGCTCTGGATGCCGCGCTGCGCCTTCTCCTCGCCGCCGGCGTCCGCGATGTGGTCCTCGGATCGCGTTGATCGCGCGGATCGCGCTGGTCGTGCTGGTCGTGGCATTCGGCCCCCGCTTGAAAACCCAGATAGTAATCGACCGGGCGCCATCCGCCCGGCAAGACCGAGGGTTTCCCCTCGGATTTCTGCGTCTTGTTTGTGCCTTACCCTCCCCGCCCCTCTAGTTAGTCAAAAACAATACGATTTGTTATTGACTAATTTTGCTGCAATTCCTAAGATGGCCTTACCCCGATACCGGTGCAGTTATAGAGTGAATACGGGGCGAGACAGTCCCCCGCTATGCAGTGATCTGCTCCGGCGCCTGCTGTCTCGTCTTTCCCCCACGCAAGACAAAAGAGATGAGGCAAGCATGAGCAAGGCATTCGCATCCCAGGCCGACCTGGAAGCCAAGAAAGTCACCTTCACCCAGCTCTCCGAGAACGCTTACGCGTACACCGCCGAGGGCGACCCCAACTCCGGCGTGATCATCGGCGACGACGGCGTGCTGATCGTCGATACCACCGCCACGCCTGCCATGGCGCAAGACCTGATCGCCAGGATTCGCTCGGTGACGGACAAGCCCATCAAGTACGTCGTGCTCTCGCACTACCACGCGGTGCGCGTGCTGGGTGCTTCGGCCTACTTCGCCGAAGGCGCGCAGCAGATCATCGCCAGCCGCGGCACCTACGAGATGATCGTGGAGCGCGGCGAGGCCGACATGAAGTCGGAGATCGAACGCTTCCCGCGCCTGTTCGCCGGGGTGGAAACCGTGCCGGGCCTGACCTGGCCGACGCTGGTGTTCGAGAAAGAAATCACCCTGTACCTCGGCAAGCTCGAAGTGCGCATCGCCCATCTGGGCTCGGGCCACACCAAGGGCGACACAGTGGTCTGGCTGCCGTCGCAGAAGGTGCTGTTCTCCGGTGACCTGGTGGAGTACGACGCAGCCTGCTACTGCGGCGACGCGCAACTCGAGCAATGGCCCGCCACGCTCGACGCCTTGCAGGCGCTGGGCGCCGAGAAGCTCGTCCCCGGCCGCGGCCCGGCCCTGACCAATCCGGAAGAGGTCAAGAAGGGCATCGAGTACACCAAGGATTTCGTCACCACGCTGYTSCAGGCCGGCAAGGARGCCGTGGYGGACCGYMTGGACCTGAAGRGCGCSATGGCSCAYACGCGCAARTCSATGGACCCGAAGTTCGGCCASGTSTTCATCTACGAGCACTGCCTGCCKTTCGACGTGTCGCGCGCCTTCGATGAAGCCAGCGGCATCCAGCATCCGCGCATCTGGACCGCGCAGCGCGACAAGGAAATGTGGGCCGCGCTGCAAAACTGAAGGCCAATCGCCGCATAGATGGAATGGCCGTACAGAGTGGATGGAGACACCAGCATGAGCAACGATTACCAGAACCAGTCATTTGAGTACCAGCCCTGCCCCGAGCAACGGCAGGCGCACGCAGGCAAGCCGCACCCCGTGATCGTCGTGGGCGCCGGGCCCGTTGGCCTGGCCGCCGCGATCGACCTGGCCCAGCACGGCGTGCCGGTGGTGCTGGTGGACGATGACTGCACGCTGTCGAGCGGATCGCGCGCGATCTGCTTTGCCAAGCGCACGCTGGATGTCTTCGACCGGCTCGGCTGCGGCGAACCCATGGTGGACAAGGGCGTGCGCTGGCACGTCGGCAAGGTCTTCGTGCGCGACGAACAGGTCTACACCTTCGACCTGCTGCCGGAGGCCGGCCACCAACGGCCGGCCTTCATCAACCTGCAGCAGTATTACGTCGAGGGCTTCCTGCTCGACCGCGCGCGCCAGTTGCCGAACCTGGAGATCCGCTGGAAGCACAAGGTGACGGGCATCGAACAGCATCACGCCGGCACGCCTGACGCGGCCGTGGTGCTGACCGTCGACACACCGGACGGCCCCTATGCGCTCACCGGACGCTACGTGGTGGCGGCCGATGGCTCGCGCAGCCCGCTGCGCAACCTGCTGGGCCTGGACAGCAAGGGCCGCACGTTCAAGGATCGCTTCCTGATCGCCGACGTGAAGATGGAAGCCGAATTCCCCACGGAGCGCTGGTTCTGGTTCGACCCGCCTTTCCATCCGAACCAGTCGGTGCTGCTGCACCGCCAGCCCGACAATGTCTGGCGCATCGACTTCCAGCTCGGCTGGGACGCCGATCCCGTGCTGGAAAAAACGCCGGAGCGCGTGATTCCGCGCGTGCGGGCGCTGCTTGGCCCGGACGCGAAGTTCGAGCTGGAGTGGGTCAGCGTCTATACCTTCTCCTGCCTGCGCATGGACAGCTTCCGCCATGGCAATGTGCTGTTTGCCGGCGACTCCGCGCATGGCGTCTCGCCGTTCGGCGCGCGCGGCGCCAACAGCGGTGTGCAGGACGCGGAGAACCTGGCGTGGAAGCTGGCGTACGTGATCCAGGGCCGCGCGCCGGACAGCCTGCTCGACACCTATGCGAGCGAGCGCGAATATGCCGCCGACGAGAACATCCGCAATTCGACGCGCTCGACGGATTTCATCACGCCGAAGAGCACGGTCAGCAAGGTGTTCCGCGATGCCGTGCTGGCACTGTCGAAGAAGCATGCGTTCGCCCGGCAGCTGGTGAATAGCGGGCGGCTGTCATTGCCATCCGTGCTGCGCGATTCGGCGCTCAACACGCTTGACACCGGCGAGTTTGYCGACGCCATGGTGCCGGGCACGGCCTGCGTGGATGCGCCGATCTCCGGTGCGCAAGGCCAAGGATGGCTGCTGCCGCAACTAGGCGGGCAATTCACCGCGTTGCTGTTCGGCACGCCCGACGCCGACAGCCTGGCCGCCTTGCAACGGCTGGGACAAGGCACGCTGCCGCTCAAGCTGGTCGTGGTCAGCGCGAATGCCCAGTGCGCAGCATCGCCCGGCATAGCGGTGTGGCACGACGCCGAGGGACTCGCGGCGCGGCGCTACGACGCGCGGCCCGGCACGCTGTACCTGATCCGCCCCGACCAGCATGTCTGCGCGCGCTGGCGGCAGGTCGACATCGCCGCCGTCCAGCAGGCCATGTCACGCGCGACCGGCAACTTGCGAGGCACGCAGGCCGGCGCACCAACTGCGCAAGCGCCCGCTCCGGTAGCGGCATGAATCCCGCGGCGACATTCTGAGTCAGAGAGACAGCAATGGCACTCAACACCCAACCCAACCTGGCGCGCGCCGACGACTTCTACGAAGCCCTGATCGACATGCATCGCGATCTCGACGACGGCCAGAGCCAGGCGGCCAATGCGCAACTGATCCTGTTGCTCGCAAATCATATCGGCAACCACGACACGCTCGCCGCCGCCATGCAGCTCGCGCGGCAGGGCGCGGCGCCGGAGATCAGCGCGCAAGCCTGATCGCAGCGGGCGCGGCCCGCTGCCCGCTTCCACTCATTGCCAATACGCGCCAGACGTCGGCATCCAGGGCCCAGCCGGGCCCGCGTTCCCGGAGACAATCCATGACCTATTCCTCTGCAGGGGCCATTGCGCCCCCGGCTTGTGCTGCCCGCGACGAAGACGCGCTCTATCGAAAGATCTGGCTGCGCATCATTCCTTTCCTCTTTGTCTGCTACGTCATCTCCTTCCTCGACCGGATCAATATCGGCTTTGCCCAGCTGCAGATGAAGCAGGACCTGGGCTTCAGCGATGCGATGTACGGGCTGGGCGCTGCGGTGTTCTATGTGGGCTACGTGCTGTGCGAGGTGCCCAGCAACATGCTGCTGGCCCGCTTTGGCGCCCGCCGCACCTTCACCCGCATCATGTTGCTGTGGGGCCTGGCATCGGTCGGCATGATGTGGGTATCGACACCCACGCACTTCTATACACTGCGCTTCCTGTTGGGCGTGTTCGAAGCCGGCTTCTTCCCCGGCATCGTGCTGTACCTGACTTACTGGTTCCCGGCGCGGCGGCGCGCTGCCGTGATGGCCATCTTCTTCGCGGGCGTTGCCGTGGCCGGGGTGCTGGGCGGGCTGGTGTCGGGCTGGATCATGCGCGACATGGCCGGCGTGCTCGGGCTTTATGGCTGGAAGTGGATGTTTGCCATCGAGGGGGCGCCCGCCATCGTGCTCGGGCTCGCCGCCGCGGTGTTCCTGGTCGATGGCCCGCAGCAGGCGAGCTGGCTCACCGACCCGGAGAAGGCATTGCTCGCCGCGCATAACGGGCCGGCCGGACAGGCCACGCGCGCGCACTCGTTTGGCGCGCTCATCGAGGCGTTGCGCAATCCGCGCATCTACCTCTTTGCCTTCATTTACTTCGCGCTGACCTGCGGCTCGCTGACGCTGAGCTTCTGGATGCCCCTGATGATCCGGGACTTCGGCATCACCGATGTGATGTCCATCAGTCTTTACTCTGTCATCCCGAACGCCATCGGCGCCGTCGGCCTGATCCTGATTGCCCGCCACTCCGACCGGCGCGGCGAGCGGCATCGCCATTTCGTGGCCTGCACGGTAGGCGGCGCGCTGGCACTGGCGCTGCTGACCCTGCACCTGCCCAGCTTCGCGGCGATGCTCGCGTTGCTGTCCGCCGCGTGCGTGCTGATCTTTGCCGCGCTGCCGATCTTCTGGTCCTTGCCGCCAAGCCACCTGCCGGCCCACACAGCCGCCACCGGCATTGCCTTTATCAGCAGCATCGGCATTACCAGCGGCATCGTCAGCCCGTGGGTGATCGGGCAGATCAAGACGCACACGGGCAGCATGGACAACGCGCTGTACCTGCTCGCGGGGTTGCTGCTGGCCAGCGGCGCCGCCATGTGGGCAGGCGTGCCGAAGGCCGCGCCACGGCACTGATTGCCGGCCAGCCGCTGGCCAGCATTAGCCCCGGGGGCCAGTTGGCCCCCGGGCGCCGATCTTTTTGGGGTTTCGACTAAACTTGCCCGCCATCTTGTCGATATGAGGGGCGTACTGGCGCTTTCCTTGGCGCGCTCGCTCGGCGCGCGCGCGCCGGGCGGCCTCCAGGCAGTTCCAAGTCAACGTCCAGAAAGGTATTCCATGCACGCCGGTAGCTACAACAGTTTGCTTGTGCTGTTCTCACTGCTTGTCGCGATGCTGGCCTCCTACACGGCCCTGGACATGGCCGGGCGCATTGCCACCGCGCAAGGGCGCGCGGCCCACTGGTGGCTGGCGGGCGGCGCCTGCGCCATGGGCATCGGCATCTGGTCGATGCACTTCATCGCCATGCTGGCGTTCCACCTGCCGATTCCGCTGGGCTACGACCTGCCCATCACCGTGGCCTCGCTGCTGATCGCCATCGCGTCATCCGCGCTCGCGCTCTGGCTGGTGGGCAGGGAGACCTTGCCGTGGCGGCGCCTGGCAGGCGGCGCCTTGTTGATCGGCAGCGGCGTTGCCGGCATGCACTACACGGGCATGGCGGCACTGCGCATGGTGCCGGGCATCCACTACATCCCCTCGTTGTTCGTCCTGTCCGTGGTCATTGCGGTCGCGGCATCCGGCGCGGCGCTGTGGATCGCGTTCAACCTGCGGCGCGAGTCCGTCTGGGTGCGGCCCTTGCGGGCGGGCGCATCGGTGGTGATGGGCTYAGCCATCGCCGGGATGCACTACACCGGCATGGCGGCCGCGGAGTTTCCGATCGGCGTCGTCTGCGGCGCGGCGCGCGACGGCATGGACACAGGCTGGCTGGCCGTGGTGATCATCGTCGTCACGCTGGCCGTGCTGGCGATTGCCCTGATCACCTCGGTGCTCGACATGCGCCTGGAAGCCCGCACCGCCATGCTGGCCATCTCGCTCGCCGAAGCCAACCAGGAACTGACCTACCTGGCGCTGCACGACAACCTCACCAAGCTCCCCAACCGCGTACTGCTGGAAGACCGGCTCGAGCAGGCGATCCAGGGGGCCACGCGGGAGAAGAGCCGCTTCGCCCTGATGTTCATGGATCTGGACGGCTTCAAGGCGGTCAACGACGCCTATGGCCATCCCATTGGCGACCAGTTGCTGGTGGAAGTCGCGCGGCGCATCGGCGCCAATGTCCGCTCGCAGGACACCATCGCACGGCTGGGCGGCGACGAGTTCGTGCTGCTGGCCAGCGTCAGCGAGCCGGCGGATGCTGCCACCCTGGCCGAGAAAGTGCTGAGCGCCATCCGCGAGCCCTTCCAGGTAGCCGGCCGCGAGTTGCGCGTCTCCACCAGCATCGGCATCGCCATGTACCCTGGCGATGGCGAGCTCCAGCACGACTTGCTGACCAACGCCGACGCGGCGATGTATCACGCCAAAGCGCTGGGCCGCAACACCATCTGCTTCTTCGAAGCATCGATGAACGCCAACGTGCACGAGCAGCTTCAACTGGTGCAGGACATGCGCATGGCGCTGGAACGCCGTGAGCTGATCCTGCAGTACCAGCCCAAGCTCACCGCCCCCAGCGGCCCGATCGTCGGCGTGGAAGCCCTGGTGCGCTGGATGCATCCCACGCGTGGCCTGATCGCCCCGGACCAGTTCATCCCCCTCGCGGAGAAAACCGGCCTGATCGTGCCGATCGGGGACTGGATCCTGGACGAAGCCTGCCGGCAGATGCGGGCGTGGCGCAACGAGGGCCGCCCCGAGTGGACCATGGCGGTCAACCTCTCGGCGCTGCAGTTCCGGCACGCCAGCC
>NZ_JBFTSF010000268.1:0-8638 GCF_056399905.1 Cupriavidus sp. 01L46 | reverse complement strand
GGTAGATTCCATGCCGCTCACTTTAGTGCAAAATTTGCGTATCCGCAATTTGCATATTCGCAAATTCTTGAATACACTCACTCGCATTCCAAAGCACCAGCGCCCCACGAGCGCGCTCAGCCCCACCACCATCATGCGCACAACTCACGCTGCTTCGCCGATCTCAGCCGACTACCTCGTCATCGGGGGTGGCATCGCCGGCGCGTCCGTCGCGCACTGGCTCGCGCCGCATGGCCGCGTCATCGTGCTMGAGCGCGAGGCCCAGCCTGGCTACCACTCGACCGGCCGCTCGGCGGCACTCTTCATGGAGAGCTATGGCACCCAGCAGGTACGCGCGCTGACGATGGCAAGCCGCGCCTTCCTGCAGGACCCGCCGCCGGGCTTTGCCTCGCATCCGCTGCTCACCCCGCGCGGCGCGCTCATGATCGCCGGCCCCGGGCAATTGCCGCTGCTCGAAGCGCACTGGGAGATGCTGCGCGCCATGGACCCCGATGCGCGCCGCCTGAGCGCCGAGCAAGCACGCGAGCGCGTGCCCGCGCTGCGGCCAGAACAGGTGCTGGGCGCCGTGTACGAGCCCAACGCCGCGGACATGGACGTGCATGCCATCCACCAAGGCTATCTGCGCGGCATGCGCCAGGCTGGCGGCAAGCTGGTGTGCGATGCCGAAGCCAGCGCAATTACGCGCGTGCAGGACCACTGGCGCGTGGAGGCGGGCGGGGTGGTGTACGAAGCGCCCGTGCTGCTCAACGCCGCCGGCGCCTGGGTCGATGCCATTGCGCGGCTGGCCGGCGTGCAGCCCCTGGGAATCGAGCCCCGCCGCCGCTCCGCGTTTATCTTCGCGCCGCCCGCGGGCATGGACACGGACCACTGGCCCATGGTCTTCGGCGCCGACGAGGACTGGTACTTCAAGCCCGATGCCGGCATGTTGCTGGGCTCGCCGGCCAATGCCGATCCGGTCGAGCCGCAGGACATCCAGCCCGAGGAAATGGATATCGCGCTTGCCATCCACCGCATCGAGGAAGCCACCTCGCTGTCGATCCGACGCCCTACCCGCACCTGGGCCGGGCTGCGCTCCTTCGTCGCCGACGGCGACCTGGTCGGCGGTTTTGACGACGCGGTACCCGGCTTCTTCTGGGTCGCGGGCCAGGGCGGCTATGGCATCCAGACTTCGGCCGCCATGGGCGAAACCTGCGCCGCGCTTGCGCGCGGCCTGCCCGTGCCCGCGCATCCCGCATCGTTCGGCCTGACCGCCGAGATGCTGGGGCCCGCGCGGCTGCGCCGCTTGGCTGGCTCGACCTGAATTCCGCTTGCCCCCCAACCGCCAATCACCAATCACCAATCACCAACCGCCAATCACCAACCGCCAAATTGACCAGGAGTTCACCATCGTGCGTGTCTTCAGTGCCTCCCTCGCCACCGAAACMAACACCTTCGGGCCGATGCCGACCGGCCTCGCGTCCTTCAGGGACCGCGGCTACTTCCCGGCCGGCCAGCACCCAGAGCAGATGACGTTCTTCTCCGGCCCGCTGTGGGCCGCCCGGCTGCGCGGCAAGGAGCGCGGCTGGCAGTTGTCCGAAGGCATGGTAGCCGGCGCGCAGCCCAGCGGCACGACCACGCGCCATGCCTACGAAACCCTGCGCGAGGAACTGCTGGCCGACCTGCGCGCGGCGCTGCCCGTGGACATGGTGCTGCTAGGGCTGCACGGCGCGATGGTGGCCGATGGCTATGACGATTGCGAAGGCGACTTGCTGCAGCGCGTGCGCGCCATCGTCGGGCCGGAGGTGGTGATCGGGGCGGAACTCGATCCGCACAGCCACCTGACACCGGAGATGGTGGCGTACGCCGACGTGCTGATCGCCTTCAAGGAATACCCGCACACCGACGTGCTGGAGCGCGCCCTGGAACTGGTCGACCTGTGCGCGGCCAAGGTGCAAGGCAAGGTCCGCCCCGTGGCTGCCGTGGTCGACTGCGAGATGATCGTGACCGTTCATACCTCGCGCGAGCCGGCGCGCGGCTTCGTGAACCGCATCCAATCGCTGGAAGGCCGGGACGGCGTGCTGTCGATCTCCATCGCGCACGGCTTCTCCTGGGGAGACGTGCCCGGCATGGGCACCAAGGTGCTGGTCTACACCGACGGCAACCAGGCCCAGGCCAATGCGCTGGCCCGCCAGCTGGCCGACGAGCTGATCGGCATGCGCGAAGCGCTCACGGTACGCTATCCGGACATCGACACCGCGCTCGACGAGGCCCTGGCCTTCGATGGCGGCCCGGTGGTGCTGGCAGACGGCGCGGACAATCCCGGGGGCGGCGCGGCGAGCGACTCCACCTTTATCCTGCGCCGCATGATCGAGCGGGGCATCGCCAACGCCGCCGTCGGCCCGCTGTGGGACCCGATCGCGGTGCGCATCGCCTTTGATGCGGGTGTGGGCGCGCGCCTGGCGATGCGCATCGGCGGCAAGATCAGCCCGCTCTCGGGTGATCCGCTGGACGTGGACTGCACGATCAAGGCGTTGCTGCCCGACATGGTGATGACCGGCCTGTCGAACGCGCCGGTGCAGATGGGCGATTGCGCGCTGGTGGAAGCCAACGGCATCGACATCGTGCTGATTACCCTGCGCAACCAGGCGATGGGCACGGATCTGTTCACGCAACTGGGCTGCGACCTCGCGCGCAAGAAAATCATCGTGGTGAAGTCCTCGCAGCATTTTTACGCATCGTTCTCGACGGTGGCCAGGCACGTGATCTACGCGGGCGCCCCCGGCGCCGTGACGCTCGACCTCACGACCCTGCCCTACCGCAAGGTGCGCCGGCCCAAGTGGCCGCTCGACGCAGCGTCGGCCTGAGCGCCGCGCGCCGGTTCGCAACGGCTACAACATAAGAACGACAACAACAAGACAGGAGACCCGTCCATGAAACCGAATCCCGCCCTGCGCGTCGCCCTCGCGGCGAGCGCGCTTGCCCTGGCCAGCGCCAGCCTTCCCGTGCTGGCGCAGACCAAGACGCTCAAGGTCGTGGCCCATGCCGACCTGAAGATCCTCGACCCGACCTTCACCACCGCCTACATCACGCGCAACTTCGGCTACATGGTCTACGACACGCTGTTCGCGCAGGACGCGAGCGGCAAGCCGCAACCGCAGATGGTGGAGAAGTACAGCAGCGCCAAGGACGGCAAGCAGTGGAGCTTCACCCTGCGCCCCGGCCTCAAGTTCTCGGATGGCAGCGCGGTCACCGCGGCCGACGCCGTCGCATCGCTGCAGCGCTGGGGCGCGCGCGACAGCCTGGGCCGCGCCATGGGTGACGCTGGCGCCGAATGGAAGGCGCTCGACGCGCGCAGTTTCACGCTCACGCTCAAGGAGCCCTTTGGCATGGTGCTCGATGCGCTGGCCAAGCCATCGGGCTTTCCGCCGGTGATCCTGCCGGAGCGCCTGGCCAGGATGCCCGCCACCGCGCCGCTGCCCGAGGTGATGGGCTCCGGCCCCTTCGTCTTCAAGCGCGACGAATGGGTGCCTGGCAACAAGGCGGTCTTCGTGCGCAACCCGAACTACGTGGCGCGCAGCGAGCCGGCGAGCGGCCTCGCCGGCAGCAAGAAGAGCCAGTTCGACCGCGTGGAATGGCTCTACCTGCCGGATGCCAACAGCGCCATCGCGGCGCTCAAGCGCGGCGAGGTCGACCTGGTGGAGCAGGTGCCGCCGGACTACATCGCCCCGCTGCGTGCCGACACCAGCGTCAAGATCGGCTCGGGCGGCGCCTACCAGGGCGTGCTGGTGATGAACCAGCTCCATCCGCCCTTCAATAACCCGAAGGTACGCCAGGCCTTCCTGCAGGCGGTGAGCCAGGAACGCTTCACCGCGGCCATGGGGTATCCACTCGATATGCGCATGAACTACTGCGCCACCTATTTCATCTGCGGCGGCCCCAACGATACGACGGCCGGCGCCGAGCCGTACCGCAAGGCCGACCTGGCGCGCGCCAAGCAGTTGCTCGGCGCGGCCGGCTACAAGGGCGAGAAGGTGGTGGTGCTAGTGCCCACCGACGTGCCCCAGCTCAACGCCGAAGCCTTGATGGCGGCGCAGACCATGCGCAGCATGGGCATGAACGTGGACATGCAGAACATGGACTGGGCATCCATTGGCGCGCGCCGCGCCAAGCGCGACGTGCCGGAGGCCGGCGGCTGGAGCATGTACGTGACAGTGGCGGGCGAGTTCGATTCGAATTCGCCGATCGCCAACGCTTACCTTGGCGCCGCCTGCGGCAACAGCCTGCCCGGCTGGCCCTGCGACAAGCCGCTCGATGCGCTGCGCACCGCCTGGATCCGCGAGACCGTGCCGGCCAAGCGCAAGGAATTGCTCGACGCCTTCCAGAAGCGCGCCTATGAGGCGGTGCCCTATGTGAATGCCGGCCAGTACTCGGCGGCCTTCGCGGCGCGCGCCAGCCTCAAGGGCGTCGACAAGCTGTGGGCTGGCATGCCCACGGTCTGGATGCTCGACAAATAAACAAGAAAGAAAGAAAAACGACCCACCGAGGAGACACAACGATGGGCTACCTGCTCCGACGCCTGGCCGCGACGCTACCCGTGATGGCGGTGGTAGCCATCGTGGTGTTCCTGCTGATCCACTTGTCGCCGGGCGACCCGGCGGCACTGATCGCGGGCGACCTTGCCACAGTCGACGACATCGCCAAACTGCGTGGCGCGCTGGGCCTGGACCTGCCGCTGTGGCGGCAGTTCGTGCTGTGGCTCGGCCGGCTCGCCACCGGCGATCTCGGCACCTCGATCTTCACCCAGGTGCCGGTGGCCCGGCTGCTGGCGCAACGGCTGGAACCCACGGCCTCGATCGCCGCGCTGACCATGCTGCTGACCTTGCTGGTCGCGGTGCCGCTGGGCACGCTTGCGGCCTACCGCGCCGGCAGCTGGATCGACCGGCTGGTGATGCTGTTCGCGGTGCTGGCGTTTTCGCTGCCGGTGTTCCTGGTGGGCTACCTGCTGGTCTATGCCTTCGCCATCCAGCTGCCGTGGTTTCCGGTGCAGGGTTACGCACGCTTCGCCGACGGCACCGGCGAATGGCYGCGCAGCCTGGTCCTGCCCTGCGTCAACCTGGCGCTGGTCTATATCGCGCTGGTGACGCGCATGACGCGCGCCACCGTGCTTGAGGTACTGCACGAGGACTACATCCGCACTGCGCGCGCCAAGGGCCTGGGCGTGCTGCCGGTGCTGGGCCATGCGCTGCGCAACGCGGCAATCCCGATCGCCACCACCATCGGCATGGGCATCGCGCTGCTGATCGGCGGCGTAGTCGTCACCGAGACCGTGTTCGCCATCCCGGGCGTCGGCCGCCTGGTGGTCGACTCGGTGCAGCGCCACGACTATCCGGTGATCCAGAGCGTGCTGTTGATCTCGGCCGGCGTCTACGTGTTGATCAACCTGATGATCGACCTGAGCTACCGCCTGTTCGATCCGCGCATCAAGTACTGACATCCGGTACCAATCCCATCCTTGCCGCGAGACCTGCCACCATGTCCACCTCCCTGCCCGTGACCGATGACACCGCCCCCAGCGCGGCGGTGCCGCAGGACACCCCCTTCGTGCTGCCGCGCTGGCACTGGGCGCGCAAGCACCCCACGCTGATCGCCGGTGCGCTGTTGCTGGCCGCGATTGCCGTGCTCTCCATCGGCGCGCCCTGGATCGCCACCTTCGACCCCCAGGATATCGATCCGCTGGCGCGCATGCAGCCGCCCTCGGCCGAGCACTGGTTCGGCACCGACGCGCTCGGCCGCGATGTGTTCAGCCGCGCGGTCTGGGGCGGGCGCGTCTCGATGGTCGTCGGCCTTGCGGTCGGCCTGCTCGCGACCGGTTTCGGCGTGCTGCTCGGCCTCGCCGCAGGCTTCGTGCGCTGGGCTGATTCTTTCGTGATGCGCGTGATGGACGGCTTGATGGCCATCCCCGGCATCCTGCTGGCCATCGCGCTGATGGCCGTCACGCAGGCCAGCCTCACCGCCGTGATCGTTGCCATCACCATCCCCGAAGTTCCGCGCGTGGTGCGGCTGGTGCGCTCGCTGGCGCTCACGCTGCGCGAGCAGCTCTACGTCGAGGCGGCACATGCGGTGGGCACCCGCCTGCCCGTGATCCTGGCGCGCCATGTGGTGCCTAATATGGTGGCGCCGCTGATCGTGCAGGCCACCTTCGTGGCCGCCGCCGCCGTGCTGACGGAAGCGGCCCTGTCCTTCCTGGGCGTCGGCGTGCCCGGGCAGACACCGAGCTGGGGCAACATGATGGCCGAGGGCCGCAACTTCGTGGCGGTGGCGTTCCATATCATCCTTTACCCCGGCATCCTGCTGGCCGCGACGGTGCTGGCGATCAACCTGCTGGGCGACGGCTTGCGAGACGCGCTCGACCCGCGCCTGGCGCGGCAACTCTGAAGGGGGGCACACCAATGACAACGACAATGTCCCGCGTTGCCCTGGCCACCGGGGAGCCGCTGCTCGAGGTAGACGACCTGCACACCCATTTCGACACGCTCACTGGGCCGGCCCGCTCGGTCAACGGCGTCTCGTACACCGTGCGCGCCGGCCAGACGCTTGGCGTGGTMGGCGAGTCCGGCTGCGGCAAGAGCGTGACGGCGCTGTCGATCATGCGGCTGCTGCCCACGCCGCCGGCACGCATCCGCGGCGCCGTGCGGCTGCGCGGCACCGACCTGCTGCAACTCAGCGAGCGCGAGATGCGCCGCATCCGCGGCAACCGCGTCTCGATGATCTTCCAGGAGCCGATGACCTCGCTGAACCCGGTGCTCACGATCGGCCGGCAGATTGCCGAGACGGTGCAGCTGCACCAAGGCGCAAGCCGTGCCGAGGCGCTCAAGCGCGCGGTGGAAATGCTGCGGCTGGTGCAGATCCCCGAGCCCGAGCGCCGCGTCAACGAATATCCGCACCAGCTCTCCGGCGGCATGCGCCAGCGCGTGATGATCGCGCTGGCGCTGGCCTGCAACCCGGAGGTGCTGATCGCCGACGAACCCACCACCGCGCTCGACGTCACCATCCAGGCCCAGATCCTGGACCTGATCCGCCGCTTGCAGAAAGAGCTAGGCATGGGGGTAGTCATGATCACGCACGACCTCGGCGTGGTGGCGGAGTGCTGCGACCGCGTGATCGTGATGTACGCCGGGCGCAAGGTCGAGGAAGCCAGCGTCATCGACCTGTTCGACCGCCCGCTGCACCCCTACACCCGCGCGCTGATGGCCTCGATGCCCTCGATGAACACCAGCAGCCAGCGCCTGGCCGAAATCCCCGGGCTGGTGCCATCGCCACAGGAAGCGCGCCGCGGCTGCGCGTTCGCGGCGCGCTGCCCGCATGCCGGCACGCGCTGCGCGCGCGAGATCCCGCAACTCACGCGCCACGGCGCAGACCATGCCGTGGCCTGCTTCGCGATCGAGGAAGGCCGCATCGAATGCAACCAGCCAGCCCAGGAAGCCATCGCATGAGCACCCCCACTGCCACGCCCTCGTCCCTGCTCAAGGTCGACCGGCTCAAGAAGCACTACATCGCGCCGCAGCGCTGGCTGGCGCCGCGCAAGCCGCCCATCCAGGCGGTGGACGGCGTGTCCTTCACCGTGGAGCGCGGCGAGACGCTCTCGCTGGTCGGCGAATCCGGCTGCGGCAAGACCACTACCGCCAAGTCGGTGCTGCGCCTGGTCGAACCCACCTCCGGCTCGGTGCAGCTCGATGGCGAGGAGCTGCTGGGCCTGTCGGCAAACGCCATGCGCCTGCGCCGGCGCGATCTGCAGATCATCTTCCAGGACCCCTACGCTTCGTTAAGCCCGCGCCTGACGGCGGGCGAGATCGTCAGCGAGCCGCTGCGCAATTTCGGCATGCATTCGCGTGCGGAACGCTCCGAACGCGTGCAGTGGCTGTTCAGCAAGGTCGGGCTGCGCCCGGAGGCGGCCAAGAAATTCCCGCACGAGTTCTCGGGCGGCCAGCGGCAGCGGCTGGGCATCGCGCGCGCGCTCGCGCTCAACCCCAAGCTGATCGTCTGCGACGAACCGGTGTCCGCGCTCGACGTCTCGGTGCAGGCGCAGGTGGTCAACCTGCTGATGGACCTGCAGGCCGAACTCGGCATCGCCTACCTGTTCGTCGCGCACGATCTTGCCGTGGTGCGCCATATCAGMCACCGGGTGGCTGTGATGTACCTCGGCCAGATCGTCGAGCTGGCCGACCGCGACACCTTGTTCCGCGCGCCGCGCCACCCGTACACGGAAATCCTGCTGTCCGCGGTGCCAGTACCCAATCCGCGCACGCCGGCCCGGCGCCTGCTGCTGCAAGGCGACCCGCCGAGCCCGGCCAACCCGCCATCGGGCTGCCGCTTTCACACGCGCTGCCCGCTGGCCCAAGCCGTATGCAAGGAGCAGGCGCCCGCCCTCACCGATCGGCCCTCCGCCGGCGGTGGGCATCAGGTGGCCTGCCATTTCCGCTGACCCGCTGACCGACTCGCTGCAAACCAAAAAAAAGGAACCCGATGTCCAACCCTGATTCCACGCACTACGAGCTGCTGATCGCTGGCGGCACCGTGATCGACGGCAGCAAGGCACCCCGCTTCAGCGCCGATATTGGCGTGCGCGGCGGCCGCATCGCGGCGATCGGCAATCTATGCG